>CANNQU010000003.1 GCA_947507965.1 Bacteroidota bacterium | reverse complement strand
TTGATTTAGCCTTGCCCTTATTGTATAAGGTAAGCACCTCGGATGCGAAGTGGGTTGCCTGCGACTATTTTAGAATCGGTGATAAGGCAGAGAAGTCGGGGCACAATTGGGACGCTTTTATGGAGAAGGTAAATGCCAATGGATGGCAGTTGGAATATGAGCAGGACATTACGCCTCATATTCTACCTACTATCGCCTACGTTTATATGTGGGGGAATAGTATTGGTTTGCCACTTTATAATTTTGGTGTCGAAAAATTAAAGTTAAAGGCTCCCGGAATATTTTATGCTTTGGAAAAGGTGCTCCCAGAGTTAAAACAGAAAATTGACAAAAACTTATTGACGGTAAACCCAGAAGTTTTCGCACAGAACAAAAGGTATAAGTTAATGGTTTTTGGCAAGACCACAAGCGACAAAAAGACCCTGAACTAAACTTAATTTCACGATTTACGTATTACCTAAAACAACCATGACACTGCAAGAAGTAAAAAACAGATTCGATATTGTGGGAAATGCTCCGACCTTAAATTTGGCTATTGAAACAGCCATGAAGGTTGCACCTACCGAAATGACCGTACTCATTCAAGGCGAGAGTGGAGTAGGGAAGGAATCCTTCTCCAAAATCATCCATCAGTTGAGCCATCGCAAGCACGGTCCTTTTATTGCCATCAATTGTGGAGCTTTGCCCGAAGGCACGATCAACAGCGAGTTATTCGGGCATGAAAAAGGTTCCTTTACAGGAGCAAGTGAAGCACGAAAAGGGTATTTTGAAACCGTTAGCGGGGGCACCATTTTTTTAGATGAAATTGGCGAATTACCAGCAGAAACGCAAGCTCGATTGCTTCGAATATTAGAAAGTGGAGAATTTATAAAAGTAGGAAGCAGCAAACCCATACACACGGATGTGCGGGTGGTGGCGGCAACAAATAAGGATTTGCATGTACAAGCGAGCAAAGGTAAGTTTCGGGAAGATTTATATTATCGCTTAAGTACGGTACCTATACGAGTTCCTGCCTTACGTGAACGAGGCAACGACATCCATCTCCTATTTCGGAAATTCGCCACGATGTTCTCGGAGAAATACAAAAATGAAATCTTGCAGTTGGAACCGGAAGCAATTCAGGTATTACTAAACTGCAAGTGGGAAGGCAATGTACGGCAGTTAAAAAATATCGTTGAACAGATGAGTGTATTGGAAACCAACCGTGAGGTAATAGCAGAGGTGATGCGAAGATATCTACCACAAGAAAGTTACCTCCCTGTTACCACCTCAAGCGCCTCGCATGCCGATTCGTCGGCGATGAGTGAGCGTGATATTTTTTATAAGATATTGTTTGATGTAAAAAACGATTTGCATGAATTAAAGAACGTGGTATCCAATATGATACAAGGCAATATAGCCCCTGAGATTTATGCCAACAATAAAAACTATGGTTCGGGTGAAGTTTCTAATTACCCCCAAACCGGTGGTAATTTCACTACCAATTTCATGCGCAACAATACCAAGAACGAAACCATAATACATATCGATGATACTCCTAAGGCAGAAGAAAAATTAAGTTTGGAAGATCAGGAGAAAGAAATTATTAAACGCGCCCTTTTAAAACATAAAGGACGCAGAAACCGTGCGGCACGAGAGTTAGGCATAAGCGAACGTACACTCTACCGCAAAATAAAAAATTACGGATTTGAGGATTTAGAGGCGTAAATGCTTTTCTCATAAGGTACAAGAGGTTTCCGTCACCTTCGGTCACTGGAATTAACCGTGGTATTCGTGTTTCTTTTTTTACGATAAATAATGTAGGTTTGCACACTTACAAAAAAAATCAATTTCAATCTTATATTTTAAATAATGAAACGTTTTAATAAAATAAATTTAGTACTCGGATGGCTTACCTTCCTTGTTGGATTATTCACGTATACCATGACATTAGAGAAGTCGGGTAGTTTCTGGGATTGCGGCGAGTTCTCTTCTTGCGCCTATCGATTGCAGGTAGCACACCCTCCAGGAGCGCCGTTATTCGTACTCCTAGGACGTATCTTTTCCATGTTTGCTACCCAAGTCGATTCTTCTGTAAGCGCCTGGAATGTAACCACGGCCATCAACATGTTAAGTGGTGTAACCAGTGCCTTAAATGTAATGTTCGTGTTTTGGATAATAACACATCTAGCACGCAAGGTAATTAAGAAAGAAGAGAATGGAGAATATTCTCAAGGCAACTTGATTGCCATAATGGGCGCTGGCCTTGTTGGCTCCTTAGCCATGTGCTGGAGCGATACCTTTTGGTTCTCTGCCGTAGAAGCAGAGGTTTATGCCTCTTCTTCTTTTTTCACCTTCCTGGTATTTTGGGCCATCTTAAAATGGGAGAATATCGCCGATGAAAAAGGTTCCGATCGATGGATTATCTTAATTGGCTATTTCACCGGGCTTGCCGTAGGTGTCCATTTATTAAATTTATTGGTTATCCCCTCTCTCATCTTGGTTTACTATTACCGTAAATACACCTTTACTCAAATGGGCTTCATCAAAGCCATCGGCATTGCACTAGCCATCTTAGGTTTTGTGAATTTCATTTTAATACCTTGGATTCCGATGCTTGCGGCTAAGGCCGACGGAACCTTTGTTAACTACTTTGGCCTTCCATTCGGAAGCGGCGTCATCGTATTTGCATTGGCCTTGATCACACTTTTTACTTCTGGAATTTTATATTCGATCAATGCAAAAGACAATTACAAGTACCTGGTTTGGGGAAGCGCCGGCTTATTGCTTTTTCTGGGAATGATTTTCGGGTCATCAATAAAAATGGTGCTCCTATTAATCGTTGTCTTTGGCTTGGTTGGTATGGCCTTTTACTATCTCAACAAAATAGATAGGGCATTAATGAATACCTTGATTTTAACTTTTGCTTTTTTGATTGTAGGCTACGGATCCTATGTTCAAACCTTAGTACGAGCGAATGCCAATCCTCCAATTAACATGAATGCACCAAGTGATGTTTGGAGTTTTTTAGGATATATAAACAGAGATCAATATGGGGAGACGCCTTTGTTCTATGGCCCTTATTATGATGCAAAACCGATTGATCAAAACTTTGGAGAGATGCAATATCGTATCGATAGAGAGGCGAAGACATACAAAGAAGTTGGTGCCAAATTCTCGTATAAATATGACCCTAAAGATTGCACCATTTTACCACGTATGCATAGCAGCCGTGCCGACCACGTACAAGCCTATAAAGATTGGGAAGGCTTAGGAGGCAAAAAGCCAAGTTTTGCAAATAATATTGATTTCCTTGTTTCGTATCAAATTGGTTTCATGTGGTGGCGTTATTTTGCATGGAATTTCATTGGACGACAAAGCGAAGAACAAGGCAATGGAGAAGTAAGTAATGGGAACTGGATTACCGGAATACCGGCTATTGACGATTTTAGAAAAGGAATAAAGCCCGGTGAGCCAAAGTCATTAACAAGTAATAAAGCCCACAATTTATATTACGCATTACCTTTCATCCTAGGTATCTTAGGTTTTATTTGGCTTTACAAGAAAAGTAAGAAAGATACGTTGGTGGTGGGATTGCTTTTCTTTTTCACCGGAATTGCCATCGTTTTATTCTTAAATTTCCCTCCTCTTCAACCCCGAGAAAGAGATTATGCCTATGTAGGAAGCATACAAACTTTCTGTATCTGGATAGGATTAGGGGTGTTATACCTATACGACTTACTTAAAAAATACGCCAATCCCACTCTTGTGGCGTCGGGAGTTACTGCTTTTAGTTTTCTTGTGGTACCTTCCAATATGGTAAAACAAAACTGGGACGATCACGACCGTAGCAACCGAACCATCAGTGCCGACTATGCGAAATGCTATCTTGAGAGTTGCGACCCCAATGCCATTCTATTTACCAATGGAGATAACGACACCTACCCTTTATGGTATGCTCAAAATATTGAAGGCGTGCGTCCCGATATCCGCATCATCAACCTCAGTTTACTCAACACCGACTGGTATGTGGATGTATTAAACCGGAAAGTATATGATAGCGAACCCATTAAATTAACGCTTAAGCCAAATCAATATGTGCAAGGAGTGCGCGATCAGGTGTTTCATGTTACCACCGGCAAAAAACTTAAAGATTTCGTAGATTTAACCACGTGGATGAATTTCGTTTGTAATGACAAAAACACCGTTCAGAGTCCAAATGGAAATGGTGAATCGTACAGCTATTATCCTACCAAAAAGCTAAGCATAAAAATTGATAAAGCACTCTGCCGCCAAAATCATGTAGTGCAGCCGGAAGATGATAGTTTAATGGTTGACAGTATTCTATGGGAGATGCCTGCAGGCAAAGAAGATTATATATTAAAGAATGATTTGGTAACACTTGATATCATTGCCAATAACATCAATACACGCCCTATTTACTGGGCCATCACTACTGGATCGGAACCCTATTTAGGATTACAACCTTATTTTCAACTGGATGGATTTACCTATAAACTAGTACCCATAAAAAATACCGATGAGGGGGAAAATAAGCAATCGGGCAGAATCAATGTGAAGAAATTAGATAAGGCGGTAATGCAAAACTTTAAATTTGGTGGGTTAAACCATCCCGGAGTTTATGTCGATCAAACCAGCATGCGCCAGACCTATAACTTCCGAAATGTATTTGCCCGTCTTGCAACAGAATGGGTAAAAGCAGGGGATAAAAAACGCGCGGTGGAAGTACTCGATCGATGTATGACGGAATTACCCATTGAAAATGTGCCGATGAATTATTATTTCCTTCAGATTGTAGAATCATATTATACAGCCGGTGATACCACTAAAGCAAAGCAATGGAACGATAAGTTATTAGCACAATGTGTTGAAGAACTCCAATACTATGCTAAATACGCCTCCTCATCGAAGGCTTTCAAACCTGTTAGAGACGAAGCCAGAATGGCCTTCCAGGCACTTCAGGTATCCGCTAACATGGCTCGTCAAAATGGATTAAATGACTATGCTGAACAAATTCAACAACAAGCAATGAAATTTGAAAAAATGACCAATTATTTCCAACAGGATCGATAGCTGGTAAACCATAGAAAACTAAAGTCCCGGATTGATTCAACATTCCGGGATTTTTTTTTGATTACTTTTCAATAACTTCGAACATGAATTATACGGATTATTATAAGCTTTTAGAAGTAGGTAAAACGGCCACTCAAGAAGAAATAAAAAAGGCCTTTCGAAAATTGGCTATTAAATTCCACCCCGATAAAAACCCAGGAAATAAAGATGCCGAAGATAAATTTAAGCTTATTAACGAAGCGAATGAAGTACTGAGCGACCCCAAGAAAAGGAAAAAGTATGATACCCTAGGCCAGAACTGGCGCGATTTTGAGCAAGGTGGAAAACGACACGGAGCGAACCCATTTAATAATAGCCAACAGAATTATTATTCTGAAAATGATGGAAATGGCTCATTTGGTAATGGCAACAATTCGGATTTTTTCGAACAGTTTTTTGGCCGCAATTCAGGCAATAGCCAAGGGGGTAGAAATGGTTCTAGAAATTCAAAAAGGAAGGGAAGTGATTTTGAAACAGAAATGGAACTCTCCATGCAAGAAGCCTATCATGGTGCCAGTCGTGTAATTCAGTTGGAAAATGAGAAGATTCGGGTGTCCTCCAAGCCGGGAGCATTTGATGGACAAGTTTTGCGTATTAAAGGAAAAGGAGGTAAAGGAAGTGGGGCAGAGAATGGCGATTTGTTTGTTAAGATAAGAGTGCTGGAGCATCCTCGTTTAAGCCGCAAAGGCGACGATATCTACCTGAATCAGAATATTGATTTATTTACCGCTGTTTTGGGTGGAGATGTGGTTGTTGACAACTTGTCGGGCCAACTTAAAGTAAAGATAACCCCGGGCACGCAAAATGATAAGACCATTCGGGTAAAAGGAAAAGGAATGCCTCTGAATGGTAAGCCTGAGTTGTTCGGCGACTTATATATCCAACTCCATGTTGACCTTCCTGAGAAACTTACCGAGAAACAGAAGGAATTATTTGAACAATTGAAATCAATCACTCTGAAATAATTTTTGAGTGCTAAATTTATACCTTAAAAACAAAAGAAAGGTACGATGTGTTACACGATCTCATTTATGGAGAGGAAATCGGAGCAGTATGCCGCGCGATATAAAGATATTTTAGTTTCAAACCCCAATCTTGAAATACTCAGCCAACCATGGCCCCTGTTTTATTTTGTGAGTGGATTCGATCATCCTCAACTCCCCATCGTGAGGCATGATGGGATATTTCTATTGGAATGGGGATTAATTCCTTCTTGGATTCTTGATTCCCAATCGGCAAAAGAAATAAGAACAAAGACGTTGAATGCCAGAAGTGAAACCGCTTTCCATAAACCCTCCTTCCGACAAAGTATTGCCACGCAAAGAGGCCTCCTTGGGGTAAATGGGTTTTATGAGTGGCGAAGCATCAACAAAATTAAATATCCTTACTTCATTCAACCCAAACGGGAATCATTATTTTCATTGGGTTGCATCTACGAAACGTGGGTTGACAAAATTACCGGAGAGAAAAAAAAGACATTCAGTATTCTCACCACGATAGCCAATCCGTTAATGGAAAAAATTCATACAAT
Organism: Bacteroidota bacterium; assembly: GCA_947507965.1. GTDB lineage: Bacteria > Bacteroidota > Bacteroidia > UKL13-3 > UKL13-3 > CAINMV01. The sequence goes on along the minus strand of CANNQU010000003.1, from coordinate 88,685 downwards.
TAAAAAGCGAATGCCACTAATCATCTCACCTCAAGAGGAGAAACGATGGATCAATCCAGATTTACCCACGGCACAAATTATCGAACTCATGAAGCCATACCCAGAAGAAGAAATGGAAGCTTTTACGGTCTCGCAAAATATTAATTCGGTGAAAAACCAGCGAAATATCCCCTCTAGTATCCACAAGGTAGAGTACTTACCTTTACTTTTATTTGATCATGGATAAGGAATAGCAGAAATTGAAAAGTCGCCTTAAGCATTCATCCATCACACCACTAAAATTACTATTTGTTTCTATTCCCTCAATATTTTTACCTTTGCCGCTTTTATAATACAATTTCCACTAGCACATGAAATCATTTGAGACTCTATCCATCGTAATTCCGGCATATAATGAAGGTCGAACGATTCATTTAATATTAGACAAGGTGAAAAAAGTTCAATTGCTAAACGGCCTCAAAAAAGAGGTTATCATCGTTAATGATTGCAGTAAAGACAATACTGTAGAAGCGGTGAACCAATATATGCAAAGCAACCCTGATTTAAATATTCAATTTTATAGTCACGAAAAGAACCAAGGTAAAGGGGCTGCCTTACATACCGGCATCGAGAAGGCAAAAGGAGAATATATTATTATTCAGGATGCCGACTTAGAATATGATCCCGAAGAGTTTAATATTCTCCTTAAACCCGTCATGGATGGTTTCGCCGACGTTGTTTATGGAACACGGTTTCTAGGTGGTAATGCCCACCGCATTCTTTTCTTTTGGCATACCATAGGGAATAAATTTCTCACCTTTTGCAGTAATATGTTCACCAATTTAAATCTTACCGACATGGAGACCTGCTATAAGCTTTTTAATGCGGAGATGATAAAAAGCCTGAAGTTAAGTGAGAAAAGATTCGGATTTGAACCTGAGGTAACGGCAAAAATTTCGCGTATTGATAAGGTGCGTATTTATGAGGTAGGCATCTCGTATTATGGCCGCACCTACGAGGAAGGCAAGAAAATTGGGCCTCGTGATGGGGTTCGTGCCATTTATTGTATTTTAAAATATGGATTGTTTCATAGAAATTAATGATCTCGACGCATTCTAAATTTGTAAAATCAACTTGAAATTAAATCAAACCAACAAATTAGCATCCTTCTTCTTAGCACTCTATACGCTCATTTTGGTGTATTGTGCTTTTGAGTCGGCGACTACATACGGAGGTGGAGATAGCTGGCTTCATTTTCAGATAGCACGATACGCATTCCATCATCCGGAATTGTTTTTGGATCAATGGGGAAAACCGCTTTATACATTACTCGCCTTTCTGCCATCGCAATTGGGGTTCATCGGAATTAAACTCTTCAATATTGGATGTGCGCTTCTCACGGCTTATTTAGCCTTCCGTATGGCGAAAAACCAGTATAGTCATTACCAATGGCTCGTCGTTGTCTTTGTATTGAGCGTACCTATATACTTCGTAACGTTATTTAGTGGCTTAACGGAAAGTGTTTTTGCCTTATGTATTATGTCCTCCGTTTATCTGTTTCATATTTATCGTGTACGATGGGCTTGTGTGGTCATTTCCTTCTTGCCTTTTATTCGAAGCGAAGGATTTCTCTTTCTGCCCTTGTTTGCTTTATTATGCATTTATTACAAGCGCTGGAGTGCTCTCCCTCTCCTATCGCTTGGATTTCTTGTTTTTACCTTCATCGGATTTTACTTTAAAGGTACTTGGAATTGGGTATTTGGAACCAACTTCTATTTAACCAAACCAACCAACTACGGTCATGGCACCTGGTACCATTTTTTCGCCTCACATTATCTTACCTTTGGATGGGCACTTTCTGCCTTTTTAGTTATTGCCATCATTTCCTTCGTTTTTCGATTTAAAAAAAATCCAAGGAACCGTGAATTACATATACAGGTGGTTTTATTATTGGGTGGCTTGGTGGTTTATTTTGCAGCCCATAGTTACTTCTGGTACAAAGGCATTTTCGGTTCTGCAGGGCTCGACCGAGTTATGGCTGGAGTAGGTCCTTGTATCGGCTATACCGCATTTTGCGGATTTCAATTTGTTGTAAAACAAAAAATAATGGAACGGATAACAGCAAAAATAGCGCTCAGCGCAATGGTCCTTTTGGTTTTTATAATGCCCCGTTTAGTTTATTCTTTTCCGTTCAGGTTAACCGGCATCGAGCAATTAGAGATGCAAGCCGTTGAGTACCTTAAGAAAAACAATTTAGAGCATTACCCCATCTATTTTCAGGATCCTTTTTTTCCTGCGATGTTAAAAAAAGACCCTTTCGATGAAAAAATCTCGAAGAATCTGTACCAACACGCTTGTAAGTCATACAAACCAGATGCTATTATCCTCTGGGATTCGCATCTGTGCCCTCGCGAAAGCATGCTTCCCATAAGCGTGTTAGAGATGCATGAAGTGGAGTTGCTGCAGCGCTTCGCAGCACCCGACGACTATAACCAGAACGACACCATGGAAGTTCGGATTTACCTGACTCATTAAAATGGCCACAAAAATAATTACAATCGGCAGAAACAAGTCCAATCTTGTCCTTTGTTTTTTGCTTATTGCTTATAATTTTTTCTCCAAATATCCTTTTTTAACCCTCCGCGACTTAAGTTGGGATGAACCTTTCAGCGCTTTCTACGCCCAATTTTCGGTGTCGCAAATAATCGCCGAATTAGTAAAGGGAAACAACCCTCCTTTTTATGAGCTTTTTTTACATTGCTACACGGCTGTTTTTGGCATTAGTGAATATGCCTTACGAATGCCCTCTTTATTGTTCAGTTGCGCCACGGTTGGATTTCTATATTACGCTGGCACCCGACTCAAAGGCAAATGGGTTGGACTTTTTGTTGCCTTACTTTTTGCTTTTAATAACTTACAATTTTTTTATTCTTTAGCGGCTCGCATGTATGCCCTGTTTAGCATGCTGGTGGCGGCTTCCATTTATTTCAGTATCCTGTGTTATCAAGAACCCACGAAGAAAAAATATTTCTATTCTCTGTTGCTCGTTAATAGTATCATGTGCTATACGCACTACTTCGCCGGATTTGTAATTCTAGCTCAGGTTATGGCGTGGCTGGTAACCTATAATAACAAACCCTTTTTTAAGAATATATTTTTCGTGTTTTGTATAAATGCAATGGTTGTAAGCCCATTACTCATTGTTTTCCAACAGAGAGCCCAGGGCTTTGTAAGCAGCTTTGCCTTTAAACCACCCTATCCTGAAATATGGAAAAATATTATTATGAACCTTATCAATGGTATGGAGGTTTATAATTCTGCCTATACTTTTCTTGCCGTTGGATTAACACTTTATGTACTATTCGTGCTTTTTCGCAGGAAATTAGATTTTAAAAACGCCTATTACTTTGTTCTCTTATTCGCTTTATTTGCCTTGCCACTTGCCTTTACCTGGTATTACGGCAATACCTATCCATTATTCGTCGACCGTTACTATCTCTACGCTACCCTACCCCTGTTTTTGTTTTTCGCCTTGAGTATTTCTACCTTCTTTAAACCTTTTGGGGCTCTCTGGGTTCCACTTTTCTTTTTTCATCTAATCAATATCTACTACCACCAATTTACTCGCTTAAACAATGATTACATGCTTCGTCACTGGCAGGATGCTTCCATAAAGGCCAAAGAATTACAGCACGCTAGTCCCAGCTCAATCATACTTATCGATCCACTTTGGGCCGACCTCGGTTTCAGCTACTACTATGATAGAACTTTATTCTATAAAGGAAATGAGTATAATAAATCGTTGGGAAGTAGAAATGTTTTTAGAATATGGAGTAGCGATAGCTTGAGTTTGATTTTAAACCAAACCAAGACACGTGATATTATCTTATACTGTGACGAAAGTACTGCGGTGGACAGCACCAATAATGGCAATTACCGTATGTTGCAACGACGAGGCTACATAAAAGATACGGCCTATTTTTTTCCGTTATGTACCACGGTAATAAAATTTCATGCCGGCGATTCAATCATCTCAAAATGATTTCGCTCAATTTCGGCCCTAAAATATTCCAATCGAATTTCTCTTCTACCGTTTTACGAGACAACACCGATTTTTCAATATAGGTTTTATTTTGGTATGCATCCAACAAAGCGGCCACCAAGGCATCTACATTTTTTTCTGGGCACAGATAGCCGTTCTCATCTGTAACAACTTCAGGGATATCGCAGTGAGTGGTTGAAATCACCGGCAATCCTGATGCCATTAAATCCAGTAAGACAACCGGATAGCCGCCCTCACAATCTCCATCGGTAGCCCATACGCTCGGGTGAATAGCCAAATGACATTGCTGTGCTACAGCCTGCAATTGATCTGGCTTTAGAAATCCATGACGTGTTATATCTTGTTGCAGGTTCGTACTTGCAATAAAATCATGAAGTAATGATTCGTATTTTATATACTCTGGATACTCTGAATTTCGCCCACCAACCCATTGAATATGAATTGGGATTTGATATTTATTGATAGCCTTTTCAATGGCACGTAAAGCGTAAATTATTCCTTTACGCTCGGCTGTGGCACAGGCAATTAGTACATTGAGTGTATTGGTTTCCTCGCGCTTTTTAAACGTTATTTCTTGCACATTGGTTCCAAGAAAACAGATATCGATCTTTTGCTCAGCACACCCTAAATCACTCAAAATGTTTTTCATTGACGGGCCTTCTACAATAAAGGCATCACCTTCCTCAAAAAGCTTATCATACCTTGCCTTCCAACGTCTATCAGCTTTTACGGTTCGGGATAAATCGTAACCATAAAAGCGCGTAATATGTTTTTGTTTCTTCAATCGCAAATCATAGAAACCCTGAACCCCATAATGCGATAGAATAATTAGATCCTCATGGGCCTGAGCAATTTCGTTTCTAAATGCATCTGGCAGCCCCAATTTATTTCTCATTCGATTATATATTGTTGCTTGAGAAGTAGGATTATAAAAGGTTTCAACCAGTTCTTCAAAGGCGTCCGACTTTTTATCGCACGCTACCATCTGCTTCACTCCACGTATATGCTTCACCTGATGGTAAATCCATTGTTCGGTGAGAGGCAACCAGGTATGTGTGCTATGTAAGAGTAACAACTTAAAAAATGGTTAATGGAAACAAGCCAATAGCCTTTCGGTGAGAATCTTAATACTGTTCCTTCTCGTTAGGAAAATCAAGGTTTTTAACATCTTCGATGTACCTGCCAACGGCACCGATAATCTCGTCATACAAATTCAAATAACGACGAATAAAGCGAGGGCTGAAATCCTTGCTTATGCCCAATAAATCGTGTGTTACCAATACCTGTCCATCAACGCCACCACCAGCTCCAATACCGATGATGGGTACGTTTATTTCGGTGGCTACCTGGGTTGCTAACAGCGCCGGAATTTTCTCTACCACAATAGCAAAACACCCTGCTTCCTGCAATATGTGGGCATCACGAATTAATTTTTGTGCTTCTGCGTCTTCTTTGGCTCGCACTTCAAACGTGCCAAATTTATAAATCGACTGTGGCGTTAAGCCCAAATGTCCCATAACCGGAATCCCTGAAGAGACGATTCTTTTTATCGATTCTAATACCTCCTCTCCACCTTCTAGTTTAATTGCATGGGCACCCGATTCTTTCATGATTCGAATCGCCGACAATAAAGCCTCCTTGCTATTTCCCTGATAGGACCCAAAAGGCAAATCGACCACCACCAAAGCACGGTAAATTCCCCTGATTACCGATGAGGCGTGATATATCATTTGATCGAGTGTGATGGGCAAAGTCGTCATGTGGCCTGCCATTACATTGCTCGCACTATCGCCTACCAGCAAGACATCAACTTTGGCCGCATCCAAAATTTTCGCCATACTAAAGTCGTATGCCGTTAGCATGCTTATTTTTTCTCCACGCTCCTTCATTTCCTGGAGTACATGAGTGGTTATTCGTTTGATTTCTTTGTAGTGTACCGACATAGTTATTTCTTTTTGGGTGTTGCCGACTTTAATTTTTTTAACGCTGATTCAAGTTTATTAAGTTGCAAGTTGAGCTTTTTATTTTGTAACTCCAATTCTTTGTTACGCTTTTGCAACTCATCACCGATCAGCTTCTCCATTCGCAGCTTCTCAGCCAGCTTCAAACTAATTTCACCACCTTCGCTTTTACTTAAAATGGCTCTAACATCTTCGTAGGTTCGCATTAAAACCAGCAATGAATCGTTCCTTTTTTCAAGAATATCATTTTGCGCAACGAGCCATTGGTTTTCTTTTCGGTACTCCTTTTTACCATCGTAATCCAATATGGCTTGCAAGCTGTCGACTTTATCCTGTGCTTGATATGCTTTATTTCTATACTGATTGAGTTGCAATTGCAATGCTTCATTTTTTTTCTTCATCTCATCCAATTCAGAATGATCCGCGTGTTTTACATTCGGTTTATTGGTAGCACTACTTGCCGACTTTGATGGCCTTGATCCTTCATCCTTCACTTGTGTTACCGTATCCTGGGCGACTCGTGGTTCCGTTGGGTTAACTACCCTAGGTACCGGCAATACCGAATCCGTAAGGATAAGAGTGTCAATAGGTAATCGGCTCGTATAAACACCAAAATTATCGACCCTTATTTTGGTATTGGTTCCCACCACTAAGCCCACCCTTCCTGGAGTAAAGCCTTCCAAAGATTCTGATAGTATTGGAACACCGTTTATAAAGACCGAATACGTATTACGATCACTTTGAATAGTAAACAGGTTATCCTCTTTCATAATCTCTTTGAAATTAAGCCACCCCTCCTCCTTTGCGTTACCGGTAACATAATACACCTTCCCATCAACTATTTTACGAATTCTTACCTTCCCAGCCTCGTGCAGTTCTGCCAGAAGTGCCAATTTATTACTCGCTTTAAATACAAGTCCAGCATATTGCTTTTTGTTTCTGTTTTTATCAAACGTAAAGGTTAATCTAATTTCGAAATCATTAAAAGAATTCACCCAATTACAAAACACCAAATCGGCTGTTTTGGCGTTTCGGCGATACATCTCATACCTGCCATTTTCTAAGAAATATTGATTATCGGCGTTATTGGTAACTTTCCAATTTTCGAAACTACCATCATCAAAGTCATCAAAAAATGTAAGTTGAGTATAATTGGATTGCTGCGCAGGAACAACAGTATAGGCAAGAATAGATAAAACAAGAAGCGTTATTTTTCTTATCATAAAAGCAAAAATACAATTTATGTACTATGGTATAACACACATTGCAAAACCAACACGGCGAAACCGAGATTACGATTTCGAATATTTTTCCACTCTTTGTTCTTTTACCAACTCATTATCCAGGTATTCGTCGAGTGTCATGAGCTTGTCGAGCACTCCTTTGGGTGTAATTTCTATTATTCGAGTGGCAACGGTTTGGGCAAACTCATGGTCATGTGTGGTAAAGAGTAATACTCCCGGAAAATCTTTCAATGAATTATTTAATGCCTGGATACTTTCCAAATCAAGGTGATTGGTTGGTTGATCCAACACCAGGACATTGCTACCCAATAACATCATACGACTCATCATACAACGCATCTTCTCTCCCCCACTTAACACTTTACAACTTTTCATTACCTCTTCGCCACTGAACAACATACGCCCTAGGAAACCACGGATATACGTTTCATCTTTATCTTTGCTGTATTGACGAAGCCAATCGATTAAGTTATCATCGGTTTTAAAATATTCGGAATTGTCGTTGGGTAAATAGCTCACATTCGTGGTAACACCCCAATTGAATTCTCCCGTTTTAGCCTTAAGAAGGCCCATCAGCACATCATAGAAAGCGGTGATGGCCAATTGGTCTTTACTTAGAATAGCGATCCTATCACCTTTGTTTGCGATGAAATCAATACCTTTAAAAAGGGGTATTCCGTCATATTCATAACTGAGTTTCTCTACGCCCAGCACTTGGTCGCCCAATTCACGTTCGGGCCTCCATACGATACCCGGATACTTACGGCTGCTGGCTTCAATTTCATCGATACTCAGCTTCTCCAATAACTTTTTACGAGAAGTGGCTTGCCTCGATTTTGAGGCATTGGCACTGAATCGTGAAATAAATTCTTGAAGTTCTTTCCGTTTGTCTTCGCTCTTTTTGTTTTTATCGTCGCGTTGCTTGAGTGCGAGCTGACTACTTTGGTACCAGAAACTGTAGTTTCCGGTGAAGGTTTTTATTTTACTGTAATCAATGTCGGAGATATGCGTGCATACATTGTCTAAAAAGTGTCGGTCGTGGCTTACCACAATCACCGTATTTTTGAATTCGATCAGATAATCTTCAAGCCACATTATCGTTTCAAGATCCAAATCATTGGTGGGCTCATCTAATATTAAAATGTCGGGGTTGCCATATAATGCCTGTGCCAGGAGTACTCGCACCTTCTCTTTGGGATTAAGTTCTTTAACCAGTTTCTCATGTAGCGCTTCCCTCACCCCTAAGCCACTAAGTAAATCGGCAGCCTCGCTTTCGGCATTCCATCCATTCATTCCTGCAAATTCCTCTTCTAAATGCGCCGCTTTTATACCGTCTTCATCATTAAAATCAACTTTTGAATATAAAACTTCTTTTTCCTGAATAAGACGCCATAGAATTTTGTTTCCCATCATCACCGCATGCAGTACCTGAACCTCATCGAAGGCATAATGATTTTGCGACAGTACACTCATTCGTTCACCAGGATCCATACTTACATTGCCACTGGTTGGAGTTATTTCGTCGGCTAAAATTTTAAGAAAGGTAGATTTCCCGGCTCCGTTAGCACCAATAATACCATAGCAATTCCCGGAAGTGAACTTGATGTTTACTTCATCAAATAAAACACGTTTGCCAAATTGCAACGATAGATTAGATACACTTAACATGATTTTTAAAAAAGAGCGCGAATTTACGCTTTTTAAAAGGGTTATTGTAATTTAGAAAATTTAAAATGGCTCATTTCAAGCATTCCGTGGCAAGAAAATCAAATGGCTATCAAATGATTTGCATATTTTTTAATTATCCGATGTTAGGTATTACTTTTGAGCGTTATCCAAGCGTCCACTTTTTTTGTGCACCTCGGTCAGCATGATAAACATCCATGATTAAATCCATTCAACCTATAGCCCAATGAGTTTTATACTACTCGAGCAAGAAAAAATATTCTTTAATGATATTCAGGAGCGGTTCAATGAAAATCGATGGAGCCCCTATTCGAAAGAAATATTATCGTTCTGCATGGCCTGGTTAGCTCATCAAAATACGTATGAAATAACAACTTCAGGAAGTACCGGAAATCCCAAAACCATTTCTTGGACAAGAGCCTTGATGCTTTGGAGTATTGCAAATACAGCAAAGGCATTACCATTAAAAAATGGCATGCACTGCTTACATTGTATCGATGTGAAAAAGGCCGGAGGGAAAATGATGTTAGCTCGGGCGTTGCATTTGCAAATGAGTATTGAAGTTATAGAGCCCAGCGCAAACCCATTCGAAGGTGTTCTATCGTTACCATTTAATTTTGCGGCGATGGTTCCATTGCAAATCCATCGTCTGTATGCCGAGAATAAGATTGAATTACTAAATGCCATTGACGTATTAATCGTTGGAGGAGCGGCCTTGAACGCCTCGATGACCAATGCATTACAACCCTTGAAAACGCAAGTTTACGCTACCTATGGGATGACTGAAACGGCTTCCCATATAGCATTGCAACGCATTAATGGTAAACAAAGGCAAGATTCTTTTTACCCTTTGCCAGAGATAAATATACGATTAAACGAAAATCATTGTGCCGTAATTTCGACTCCTTTTCACCACCATCTGGTTACCCATGATTTAATTCAACTATTGGACGATGGTTCATTCCAACTCCTAGGCCGGCGCGACCATGTTATCAATAGCGGGGGCTATAAAATATCAATGGAAAAAATCGAATCTTCTTTGGATAAATCTTTTACTGCACTCAAAATAAACTTCTTTAATTTCTGTGTCTATAAACAGCCCGATGAAAGGCTGGGAGAGGCTTTAATTGTCATCTTAGAAACCACACCAATGGAGCGTCTACGGTTGGAGGCACTAAAAAATGAGTTGAGCACTCATTTAGAGAAGCACGAAATGCCGAAATACTTTTACTATACAAGCAGGTTACAATACACTTCCTCTGGAAAGATTGACCGAATGCGAAGTGCAGAAAAAAGTATGATTAAAGATTCTTAAACTCCCTTCAATTAAAATTTCAGCCATTAATTCTATTCTTCTTTCACTCCGTATTTTTCGGCATATTTTTTATTCAGTTGCTTCTGCGAATTATCCAGATTTATTTCTCGTCCTTGAATGAATGCATGCGTCAATATATTTCCATTCATATCCAAGGCGTCGCCATTAGAAATAAACAAGGTAGCATCCTTTCCTACTTCTAAGGTGCCGGTAGTTTTATCGATTCCTAATATTTCCGCCGTATTTTTAGTAATGCTTTGCAGGGCCGATTCTTTATTAACTCCATAGGCTACCGTTGTTCCGGCCATAAAAGGGAGGTTCCTTATTTGCCAGCCACCGGTGGTTGCCAAGCAATATTTAATACCGGCAGCATAAAGTATGGCCGCCGTTTTATACGGCATATCCACCGCCTCCTGACTGCGTGAAGGCAACCTATGGGTGTTATTTAAGATAACAGCAATACCGTTTTCTTGCAATAAAGGTATCGTTTGATAGCAATCGGCGGCACCAACTAAAACGATATTAACCGGATATTTCTTGAAAAAATTTATGGCATGAATGATCCCTTTCACATAATCAACATGAACATATATTGTTTTCGTTTTATTAAATACCCCTTTCATGCTTTCAAGTTTTGCATTGAAGGCAATGTTGGTTTTTTCCTTTGAGTAGGCGTAGGCATCCTGCATTAATTTCTCAATAAGCCCAAACTGCGTTTTATAGGATTCTTCACTTCGTCGTATTTCATCGGCATGGGTGCCATGAGGTGCAAATTCGGGAAAGTTCACATGTATTCCTTCATCTGTTTTATACGCAGCATCTTCCCAGTTCCAGGCATCGAGCTGAACGACACTGCTGCTACCACTCACCACACCTCCTTGCGGGGTGCATTGCGATAACAGAACGCCATTGACACGAATGGTAGGAATAATTTTAGAATCGGTGTTATAGGCAATTAGGCTGCGAACATTAGGATTGACATCACCTACTTCCGTATAATCTAAGGTGGCGCGTACGAGTTCAATTTCGTTTAGTCCTAAATAATTATTAGGAGCAATAAAGCCTGGATATACTTGCTTTCCGGTAGCATCAATTCGTTTCGCATTTACTATGGTTTTTAATTCTGTTCCGACATAGGTAATTTTACCCTTCTCGAAAACTAAGGTCCCTTTTTCAATCACCCCAACAGCCGTATGAATGGTGGCATTGTAAATCACTACCGGAGTTGTTTGTGCCTTTGCTGGTGCCGGATTTTGAGCATGAACCAAGGAAACAAAAAGAGCATTGACAATGAATAAAAACCGGCGCATAGTAAAGATTTTTTGGAAAGATATGACTTTTTTCGACTTTTTTAAAGATACCCAAAGTTTGATGTTGTTTAATTAAAATGATTTATTACGTTTGCCCCTGAAAATAGAGAACCAAGCGTGTTTTAATCGTGGTACAAAAACAACTCCGAATCGGCACTATAAATTGATTTTATTGAATTAAATACATGAACAAGCCCATAAGAAACGCATTAGAAAGCATATTTGCCGGTGAACGCCAACTCAATGTTCGTGCAGAAGTGATGAACATTTTTTCTACTGAAAATCCTTTTTTTGAAAAATTAAAAAAACTGGATGACACCGTGGAACATTATAAAATTAAATCAATCAACGAAATACTGGTTGACTTACTCATAATGAATGCCATTGTGCAAAGCCCTGACAGAGAAGCCTTTTTTGACAGTGAAGAATGGCAAAGTATTGAAGACAGTACACTTGATAGAGGGAGTGAATTATTGAATTTGTTTTTGTTTTTACAAGAGTGTAAAGACGATGACATGACGGCCAACCTATCTACCTTTCTTGAAGATTTTTTATTGGTGCATGAGGATGAATTCCAAGACGAACACCGAATTTATGAAGATATTATCAAGCATCAGGAAGCCATTGAAACCGACGAAGAGAATATTGTTGAAATATCAAAAACATTGTCGCCAGACTCTGATATGAATGAGTTGTTTCTGCCTTTGATGTTGTATTTTTACGGCGTTGAAAATAAAACCAAAATAGGACTGCAACATTTCACCCATTATCAACTGGCAGCGTATGCCGCTCTAAACGGATTTACAACCATAAATTAGTGCCCTTTTTAAGACCTAACTCCATGCAGAACTCAGAAATCATTCCATTATCTCCGGTAAAAAGCGCCTTAAAATGGGGGCTCATTCTAGGACTTACGGAAATCGTCTCTCACCTTATTTTTTACCTTATGGGGAAGCCTATTACAGGCATTACCACGCTAATTTATATCCTGTTACTCGTTGCTTTTTTTATTCTTGTCATTCAAAACTTCAGAGACAAGGAACAGGGCGGATTTATTTCGTGGACAGAAGGATTCAAGATTGCCTTTTTAACGGGGATATTCGGCGCCCTTATTTATATGGCCTACTACACGATCATTGTTACACTCGATCGCCAAACGTTTATTGATGCCTCTATCGAGCAGATAAATCTTGGTATTGAGAAAATGAAACAATTCGTACCTGAGGATAAACAAGATCAAATTGATTTGGGAATTGAGGAGGGAATTGAAAACTTAAAAACAATGAGCCCGATTAAGTTTGGTGGCAATCAATTCATGAAATCGGTTTTTGCTATTCTACCTTTGGCCTTATTGGTTCCTCTTTTTATGAAAAAGAAAGACCCCAATTCATTCATTTAAATTACAGCTCCCTTTGAATCTATCCATCGTCATTCCATTATTAAACGAAAGCGAATCGTTGCCGGAGTTACACGACTGGCTGCTTCGTGTATTCACGCTGAATAAGCTCACTTACGAAATCATTTTCATTGATGACGGCAGCACCGACACAAGCTGGGACACGATTACCAAACTCGGGGAAAAGGACCCGAATGTAAAAGGAATAAAATTTAGAAGAAATTATGGAAAGTCGGCGGCATTAAACATTGGCTTTGCTGCTGCTCAGGGCGATGTTATTATTACCATGGACGCCGATTTACAAGATAGCCCGGAGGAGATTCCGAAACTTTATAAAACCATTACAGAAGAAAGCTATGATTTGATTAGCGGTTGGAAAAAGAAACGCTACGATAATACCTTGACGAAAAATATACCCTCAAAACTTTTTAATAGAGCCGCACAAAGCATGAGTGGTATTAAGCTTCACGACTTCAACTGTGGTTTAAAAGCCTATCGGCGGGAGGTCGTAAAAAACATTGAGGTTTACGGTGAGATGCACCGTTACATACCCGTGATCGCCAAATGGGCCGGATTTACTCGTATTGGAGAGCAGATCGTAGAGCATAAAGCGCGTAAATATGGAACCACAAAATTTGGTATTGAGCGATTTGTGAATGGCTTTCTCGATTTACTAACCATATTTTTTATGGGAAAATTTGGCAAACGCCCGATGCATTTTTTTGGCGTGATGGGCACCCTCTCTTTCTTTGTTGGCTCTTTTAGTACTTTCTGGTTGATTTATGAAAAGGTGTTTATGTACACCGAGCACTCGCGCACATTGGTTGAAAAGCCTTCTTTCTATATTGCTTTAACGATGTTAATTATTGGCGTCATTCTTTTTATAGCGGGCTTTTTAGGCGAACTCATCTCCCGCACCGGTGGCGACAGAAACGCCTATAATATTTCTGAACGCATCGGCTTCGAATGATCTTTCATCCTAAAACACCATAAAATTTTCAGGATTTATGGCCAATCCGTCTTCCCAAAGTTCGAAATGGAGATGTGGCCCGGTCGAGAGTTCACCGGAATTTCCAACGATAGCAATGGCGTCACCCGCTTTCACGAAATCGCCTTCCTTCTTAAAAATTACCGCATTATGCTTGTAAACAGAGACGGCATTATTACTATGCTGTAATACCATCACATTTCCTGTGGCCGGATTCCATGATGCAAAAATAACCGTTCCGTCGAGTGTAGCTCGTACGGTTTCATTCGGCTTGGTTACAATATCGATGGCATAATGCCCTTCCTTTTGTTCAAATTTCTGTGTAATGGTTCCCTTTACCGGTGGCATATAGAGATAGCCGGCTGTATATTGTTGTCCGATAATATACGGAGCTGAATTTTGAGAAAGCGTATATTTATCACCTTTCTCTACCATATCACGTAGGGCCATTTCATTCGTCGAAGCAGGAAGATTATTATGGTCGCCACTCGGGTTCGAAGGCTTTGGTGGAAGAGGGTTACTGTCATCAATACTGTCTGAGAAAACCCTTCTAATGGAGTTTAATAAATCATCTCTCATTCGTAGCTCATTTTCCAAAGAGTCGATTCGGAACATTTGCGTTTGCAACTTATTTTTAACCGTTACGTCATTACATCCTGGTAGGTATTCCTTTATAGGAGTGAAGACGATAAGTGACACTCCTGAAAAAATTAAAATTACCGTGAGAGAACTTAATGCGATAAAAACATTTAAGCGAGTCAGAGAAAAAGAGGCTTTTTCCTCAAACGTTGTATCGTTCATGACGACGATACGATATCGAGAACGCACATCCCGAAAGAGCCGTTTCCAAAATGATTTTTTATTTTCCATACAACGCCGATTTTTTTAGGATGAGGTCATGCAAGATAAGAATTTGTGGTAACAATAATTCATCATCAGGATTCTGTATTACAAAGTCGGAACGCTTTATTTTTTCTTCATCACTCCATTGCTTATTAATAATGCGCTCTACCTCTACCCTTGTTTTACCATCACGCTGCATAACCCTTGAAATGCGTGTTTCAAGAGGAGCCACGACACAAACAACAAAATCTAACATTTGATAACTATTGCTTTCAAAAACCAAGGCTGCTTCCTTAATGATAAAAGGGTGCTTCTGTTTTTTTTGGGCGGCACACCAGTCATTAAAGTGTTTCATTAGAGGAGGGTGTGTAATCGCATTTAATACCGTAAGTGCCTTTTGGTCATTAAATACACGTTGTCGAATGACCGCCTTATTTAACCCCTTTTTCGCATACGCATCCTCACCAAAAAAGGAAATTATTTTTTTTCTGATCTTTAAATTATGGTCGATCAGCCGAGTCGCTTCATCATCGGCATGATACAAAGGAACCTGTAACTTTTCAAAATAGTTACATACGATACTTTTACCGCTTCCGATTCCTCCGGTGATACCAATGCGTAACATAGATACTCCCCCCCCCAACCTGGAGAGGTGCAAACCATTTATTTGTTTTTAGGATAGGTTGCCATCGTATTCTCTGATGAAACAGCCACCCGCTCTATTTTCATCTTGCCCGCTTCCATTTCAATAACAATCGTTTTTTCGTCTAACTCCGTGATTTTTCCGTGAATGCCACTGATCGTTACAATTCGATCGCCTTTTTGAATGTCTTCCTGAAATTTGCGTTGCTCCTTTTGCTTTTTGCTTTGCGGACGAATCATAAAAAAATACATAACTACCACCACCCCGATTAAAAGTGCAGGAGTCCAATCGATGGGTGTGGCCGGTGATTCTAAAATTATTTGAAACATAAATGAAAAAATTAAATGAAAAAAAATAAATGAAAATTAGTGTTGGGTAGGGACTTTGACAAGGCCATGAAACATTACCTTGCGCACTGCCGGATTACAATTGGTAGAAATGGTTACATCCTTGGTAATCTCGTTTAGCTTGCCTTCGCTATCAAATTGCACATCAATATAGGCCGATTCGCCAGGACGAATAGGTTGTCGGGGCCAGTTGGGTATAGTACAACCACATGATGCACTGCAATTATTAATGATGAGGTCGGCTTTGCCTGTATTGGTAAACTTAAAAGAAAAATCAATCTTTTCCCCTTGTTCCATGGTGCCTATATCGTGATTTTCATCATCGAATTTTATCTCTGGCATCGGTCCGTTCTGGTCGCCATTAGGGGTAGCATTATTATTCATCGTACCCGTATTCATTTTCTTATTCTTAAATATATTATCACACTGAGAAAAGAAAAGCAAGGTAAAAGCGGCAATAATCAAGATGAAATATTTCATGGTACTACGAAAATTAAAGATTTGCAAATTTACAAATTAGTTTCCCTCTTTTTGCTTTTCACTTGTAAAAAAAATAACGACAGCGAGAGCAACAAAATTGAGAATGACAACAGGAAACACCGCTTTTAGTTGCTCGGTACTATCCATCGTTCGGTCGCTTAGCTGATAGAAGGCGGCTACCACGTCGGCAAAGCTGATGAGATAACACAGCCATCCGGCCCAATGTATGGGGATATAAAAATATCCACCCTTTGACTTTCGAAACCAGTTTGGGAACTTCATATTTACCGTTGATTAATTATTTTATGATAGGTCACATCACTCAGAAATAATCCGTGGGCTGCCACCGACTCTCCTGCCTTCGAGCGGTCGTTACTTTCAATGATTTTCACAACATCGTGTTCCTTTATTTTATCCCATCCTAAATCCAACAGGGTGCCAACGATGGCTCGAACCATCCCCCGTAAAAACCGGTCGGAGGTGATGTGAAACTTCCAGATATCGTGCTCATATTCACGCCACTCGGCTTTGGTTATTTTACAGAACATGGTTTTATGGTCGGTACCGGTCTTGCTAAAACTTGCAAAAGAATCATATTCCATAAGTTTTTGTGCCGCCTTATTCATCACAGCAAAATCAGGCTTTTTACTCAAAAATAAAGCATATTTAGCAATAAATGGATTTTGACTGAAGTTAACAACATACTCATAACTCCTGCTCATGGCATCGAAACGTGCATTGAAATTACTGCTCACCGCATAAACTTCATGTACTCGAATATCCATTGGCAATAAAAAATTAGCTCGGGGTATAAACTTCTCGGATATTACGTCTTCGGCATCAAAGTGTGCATAGAACACACTGGCATGAACACCGGCATCCGTCCTTCCGCACCCTGTGGTTTCTATCGGTGCTCCTAATATCAATGCAAGAACGTCATTTAAAACACCTTGAACGGTGGGCGCATTGGGTTGTATTTGCCAGCCACGATACGCGGTTCCATCGTAAGTTAGTTTTAACAAGTAACGCATTAGAATAGGTGTTTCATTGGGTAAATTTACGTTTTTCCAGGCTCGAAAAAGATCGGTCTTTACAAACGAAATACCGCCATACAATACTGCCATCATAAACCTCTGGCAATAAATTTTTACGCTGATGGCTATATCTTTTTTTCCTCCATCGATTAAAATTAAAAATAAAATTACGATGGGCTCTTCCAATAGCAAAAAAATCCTCCTTTTTCCCATCAAATAAAAATTTGATGGCAGCCACCTGATCTAAAAATATACGCAATGGCAATTTATACCAGAGCATTTGGATGGGTAAATTTTTTAAAAGTAAGCCTAACCCGTTTCGAAAATTCAGATAGGTCTTTTTTGCATTTTGTTGCGAAAGAGTACCCCCACCTACATGATACACCACCGACTGTGGGCAAACCATAATTTTATACCCAAACTGTTGCATTCGCCAGCATAAATCAATCTCTTCCATATGAGCAAAAAAGTCCTCATCGAGTTGCCCTACGGTGCGAAACGTCTCGGCTCGTACAAAGAGGCAAGCTCCGGTGGCCCAAAAACACGTGCGGGTGTCGTTGTATTGTCCATTATCCGTTTCGCATTCATCAAAAATTCGACCTCGGCAAAAGGGGTAACCGTATCGATCGATATGCCCACCAGAAGCGCCTGCATACTCAAATTTTGACTTATCATAATAGTTTAACAACTTAGGCTGACAAGCGGCGATATGATGATCCGAATCCATTAATTGCTGGATTGGGGTAATCCAATTTTCGGTTACCTCAACATCACTGTTTAGCAAAACAAAATAATCGGCAACGATGCTTTTTAACGCCTCATTATAGCCACCTGCATAGCCTCCATTACGTGTATTATGAATAATTTTTACGGTAGGAAATTGTTCTTCTATCAACTTCACAGAATCATCTGTTGAAGCATTATCGGCTACATAAACCACCGCGTTGCCACTAAATTTTACCACGGAAGGCAAAAACTGCTGCAAGAGTACTTGGCCATTCCAGTTTAAAATTACTACTGCTACTTTACTATTCATGAAGGGGTGCGAATTTAACACTCTTTTTTTTGTTTGAAATGAGAATATTAGTTTTAATTTGTAGCGGAAATTAAATCAAGATGAGCATTTTTATTCATGAATCGTCATTCGTTGATCAGCCCTGTGAAATAGGCGATGGCACTAAGGTATGGCATTTTTGCCATCTGATGTCAAACAGTAAAATAGGAATTAACTGCACCATCGGACAAAATGTAGTGATTAGTGCTGAGGTGGTATTAGGTAATAATGTAAAAGTGCAAAACAACGTAAGTATCTATACTGGAGTTACCTGTGAAGATGACGTATTTATTGGCCCCTCGGTGGTTTTCACGAATGTAATAAATCCAAGGAGTGCCATAAACCGTAAAAGCGAATTTCTTAAAACAAGAGTAAAAAAAGGGGCAACTTTAGGTGCCAATGCAACCATTATCTGCGGCAATACCATTGGGTGTTATGCTTTTATCGGTGCAGGAGCCGTAGTAACGAAAGCGGTGCCCGACTATGCCATAATGGTTGGAAACCCAGCCAAACAAATGGGTTGGATGAGTGAACATGGAATAAAACTTGTATTTAACCTTGCAGGAAGAGCCACATGCTCCGAAACGGGAAAAGAATATATTTTAGAGAACGGTAATGTTCGAATCGACAGCTAAACATCGATATAAAATGCATGATCGATTTACGTTAGGCTACACAAAACCTCAGAAGTAATCTTGATGCTTCTGAGGAATAAAGCTGGCTTTTAGAATTCATCATGAAAAGTCATCATACCAAGTCAGGTAAAACTTTTTCACTGTTTTACTCAGTGCCATAATATTATGCTGGTCGCTTGCTTTAGCAATATCGCGTACCGTACCATCCTGATATAAAATCTTGATCGTATTGATCTCACTATTATAGGCATTGTTTTCCACTTTACCTTCCAACACAAAATAGGCGGCATCTTCCAATGATATTTTTAACAGGCCCGCTACATGGTTTAATTTTTTGTTTATTTCAGCTAGGGGTGTTTGCTTGTCATTAATAATTACCTCCGGTAGTTTCCTGCTTAATATATTTACACATAAAGTACTCAATACAAGGTCAGCATGATTTTGCCACACTTTTATGGACGTGGTAATATCGTTATCATCAAGCCGACTGAATTGGTCAATATGTAACGGGTCGTCAAAAAATTGTTTTGCCGTAATACCCGAATATAAAAAATGATGAAAGGCCGGGGTTGCAAAAAGTTCCACCTTTTGTTTGGCCAGTTGCTTCGCTCTTTTTAAAATGGCAATCAATACCTGTTCGGCTGCCAACACCGTTTTATGCAGATAAACCTGCCAATACATAAGCCTTCGCGAAACAATAAAATTCTCGATACTATAAATACCTTTTACCTCTACCACCAGCTGATCGTTGCGCACATCAAGCATCTTAATAATCCGGTCGCTACTAATCATACCTTCTATTACACCGGTAAAAAAACAGTCGCGACGCAGATAATCCAACCGGTCCATATCGAGCTGTCCGCTCACCAATTGATGTAAAAACTTCTTTGCATATTCGTCATTAAAAATTTGAATCGCAAGGTTCAATCGCCCTCTGAATTGCTCATTAAGATGTTTCATCATAAAAGCCGAGATCTTTTCATGATTTAACCTTTGCACAATACTATTTTCTAAGGCATGCGAAAACGGACCATGGCCTATATCGTGCAGCAGAACAGCTACGCAGGTAGCTTCTGCCTCTGCATCAGAAATTTTAACTCCTTTTAATTTCAAATTGTCGATTGCTTGTGTCGTTAACCACATCGCACCCAGCGCATGATGAAAACGGGTATGCAAGGCTCCAGGATATACCAAATGAGTAAGTCCTAATTGTTTGATTCGCCGCAGTCGCTGAAACCAAGGATGCTCCATCAACTCAAACACCAAGTCATAGGGGATTTTTATGAAACCATAAACCGGGTCATTAATAATTTTATTTTTATTTTTTTGCATCATTACTTTTCAATGAATCTAATCGATAAGCAAAAATATCGTTTTCACAACGTAATTGTGTGGTATAAAATTTTTGTAAGAGTAACGCTTGCATATTAATTTCAAAAAGCATTACCGAATCGGTCAATTCCAATCGATCAAAAACCACCGATGACACTCGTTGTCCATTGGCCTTCATTTGCTTTAAATAGAAAGTATGGTGCGGTGCGTACGTCTGACCACTCATAAATTTATAACCACTTAAATCTACATTCTTTCGATTCGCTTCCTGCAAATAGGTAGCCATGGTATAAAAATATTTCTCTTGGTAATCTTCCTCCGAGTTCAGGATACGTGGTTTTAAAATAGAGAACCCAAATGCACCCAATGCCAATACGAGAAACAACTGAATTGCATTTCGTTGACTTAACTGAACCTTGTTCTGCACGAGTATCTCCCTGATCAAATAAAAAAAACAAGCGCACAAAAAAACGACGAAAGGGTAGAGTGGGGCATCATACCAAAAAAGTTTCGTTGCTGAAACACTAATTATTAAAAAAAAACCACCCAAACAACAGAGACTGAAGAGAGCAACTTTTTTAATGAAATCATTTTTAATAAAGATAATGCTTACGATGCCTAAAGGCAGCAGATACCAATAATATTTGAACCCTTTGGAGTAAAAGTTAATAGCATAAAACCAAAATTCTTCGGCATGCCCCTGGGCTGGTTTTAAATACATGGATTGCCATTCCGATTTTACAACCAACGATAAATATCCCGGTTGAAAGGCATTGCGAAGGAGATAATACCCGATAACCAGGACAAGAAATATCAAATTGCCTACATAGGTATGCCTTGATTTCAACAACTCCTTTACCTTACCCTGAAGCAAGGCATAAAGTAGTAAAGAAGGAAGAAAGAGTAATCCCGCCGTACCTTTCATCCATACGGCAAAGGCAATGGCAAAGCAACTCAGATACCAGAATATTGGTTTTTTATTATTTAAAAAAACAAAAAAACATACGCAGGCCAGTACGCTAAAAAAAGCGAGTGGGGCATCAAAATCTGCGGTACGGGCTACGTGGGTGCGAATTAGTCCCTCACTAGTAAAAAGCAATATCCCAGCCACGATGGCGATATGGTAACTCTTAAAATAGTTCCATACAAAAAGCATCACTAAAATACCAAGCAACCAACTACTCATTGCCGAAGGAAAGCGTAAGGCAAATTCATTCACTCCAAAAAGTTTCATGCTCGCTACCTGCATCCATATTAACACCGCCGGTTTGGTACCAAAGGTATCGGGTAGGCCATCGAAGGTAGGAACCCAATAGTTATGGCTCCGATACATTTCATAAGCATTATGTGCCTGTCGTGCCTCATCCCAGATACGAATAGGAAGTTTGCCTAACTCACTAAAACAAGGCATCAATGGCAATGCTAAAAGCAGCAAAAGTTGCAAGAGAAACAACCACGTGATTTTATTTTTCGTAATTAAATTCATTTTAATGGTAACAAAAAGAATCATTTATACGTACACTACAAAAAATATTTTCTCCATTAATTCTTTCTTACCTTTGCCTAATCTCCTCGAATGAAACATCTGTACCTAAATTTAATTTAATTCTTCAACTTTCCCGACCTTATCGGTTGGGTGTAATTTTTATTTAACCATGAACAAAATTCAATTGCTTTGGGCTGATGATGAAATCGATTTACTAAAACCCCATATCCTCTTCTTAAACGGAAAAGGTTATGACGTAACGACGGTAACCAATGGGCAAGATGCCTTGGAAGAATGCAAAAAGAAAAGTTTTGATGCCATTCTTCTGGATGAAAACATGCCTGGAATAAGTGGGCTCGAAACGCTGGCACTGATTAAAACCTATAATCCCGACTCAAAAGTAATTATGATTACCAAGAGCGAAGAGGAGAGCATTATGGAAGATGCCATTGGCAGTAAGATAGACGACTATTTGATAAAGCCGGTTAACCCTAATCAGATTTTACTGAGCCTCAAAAAAATATTAGATGGAAAACAACTGGTGAGTGAAAAAACCACCAGTAACTATATGCAGGAATTTAGGCAAATTGGCATGACCATACAGGACAACCTAAAATTTCAGGAATGGGCGGAGGTATATAAGAAGCTCGTATTTTGGGAGCTTGAGTTGCAAAACAGCCAGGATAAAAGTATGGAAGAAATATTGCTGAGTCAAAAAACCGAAGCCAATAATAACTTCGCTAAATACATAGAAAAAAACTACGTCAAGTTTTTCACCCAACCCGATGCCGACACGCCGTTAATGAGCCATAACGTGTTAAAAAAACGTGTTTTGCCACTACTCGACCAACCCGACCCCGTGTTTTTAATCCTCATTGATAATCTTCGCTTCGATCAATGGAAGACGATACAGCCGGAATTGGCTACCATTTTTAACATGCAGGTAGAAGACACCTATATGAGCATTTTGCCAACCGCCACGCACTATTGCCGAAATAGTATGTTTAGTGGGTGGTTGCCGGCTGAGATGGAAAAAAGATTCCCAACCATGTGGCAGAATGAAGAGGACGATGAAGGAAAAAACATGCATGAAGAAGAGTTTTTGATGGCACAACTTCAATCGAACAATAAAAAAGACACAAAAACCAGTTATACCAAGGTAACCACCTTTGATGCCGGCAGAGCTTTAGCAGACAACGTGCACAACTTATTTAAAAATAAATTCAATGTCATCGTTTATAATTTTGTCGATATTATCTCACATGCCCGTACCGAGATGAGTGTAATTAGGGAACTTGCAGATGACGAGGCGGCCTATCGCTCATTAACACTTAGTTGGTTTAAGCATTCGCCATTATTTGAGGCATTGCAAAAAATTGCGGAGAAGAAAGTTAAGATAATCATCACCACCGACCACGGAAGTGTAAGGGTTCAAAATCCGGTAAAAATCATTGGTGACAAAAACACCAATAGCAATCTACGTTATAAAACAGCAAAAAACCTAGCCTTTGATAAGGAAGAGGCATTAGAAATAAAAAAACCACACGAAGTTGGCTTGCCTATCTTACACATGAGTAGTACGTATGCGTTTTGTAAGAATAACGATTTCTTTGCCTATCCCAACAACTATAATTATTATGCCAACTATTACAGAAATACCTTCCAGCATGGAGGTATAAGCATGGAGGAAATGATTGTTCCGTTTATTGTAATGCAAAGTAAATAGAGCCAATAGGTCGTCTCTTAAAAATTCAGGCCGCTATTTCCAATGGATGGACGTTTTATCCAATGAACACAAATCTAAATCGATCGTCAACATATATTTCATTTGATGGCAATATTTATTTATTTTTGTGGCTCCATTGTGGAGACCAGAAACCACTTTAAACGGGCCTGATCTGCTTGGGCATTTCAAGTAGAGGCGTAACCGAAAAGCCAGATGAGTAGGAAAAAAAGTATCGCTTATGGCAACCATTCGATTAGGAGATGAGGCTCCAAACTTTACAGCACAAACTTCAGAGGGAGAAATTGATTTTCATCATTGGCTAGGCGATAGTTGGGGTGTTTTATTTTCACACCCTGCCGATTACACTCCTGTATGCACTACCGAGCTGGGTATGGCTTCGAAGTATAAACAAAAATTCGACCAACGCAATGTTAAAATGATTGCATTGAGCGTTGATGGCGTGGAGTCGCACAAAGGATGGATTAAGGACATCAATGAAACGCAACATACAACAGTTAACCTGCCGATCATTGCCGATGAGGACAAAAAAGTAGCCCTTCTTTATGATATGATTCACCCGAATGCCGACGACAAGCTCACGGTACGATCCGTGTTCGTCATCGGGCCCGACAAAAAAGTGAAGTTGATCATCGTTTATCCAGCTTCTACCGGAAGAAATTTTGATGAATTGCTTCGAGTTATTGATTCTCTTCAACTTACAGCCTACCACAAAGTGGCAACCCCTGCAAATTGGCAGAACGGAGATGATTGCGTGATCGTACCTTCTGTACCCGATGAAAAAATAGCTGAATTGTTTCCAAAAGGTCATACCAAAATAAAACCATACCTGAGAATAACACCTCAGCCCAACTTATAAGACCTTTAGTTCCAACCAAGCGACATGATTCATATAAGCAGGGTGCCCCTTTTGAGGTCCTCAAATAGTATGTTTTCTTAGCTTTTGAACGATAGGATAATGCCGAAATCGGACGAACAACGTCGTTCGTAAAATGAATCACCTCTGAAATCATGGAAAATCAAAGGCCACCACTCCCCCCTTTTAATCTCGAATCAGCACTTCGAAAAGTTCAGCTGGCCGAAGATGCCTGGAATAGCAAAGATCCTGATCGGGTGTGTTTGGCCTATACGATAGATACCGAGTGGCGTAACAGAACCGAATTTATTACCGGAAGGGAGGCCGTAAAAACCTTTTTAAAACTAAAATGGGAGAAAGAGTTAAACTACAAACTGAAAAAAGAATTGTGGGGGTTTAGAGAAAACCGTATGGCTGTAAGGTTTGAATATGAATATAAAACCCAAGATGGGCAATGGTATAGAGCGTATGGCAACGAGAACTGGGAGTTTGATGAGAATGGGTTGATGGCTAAGCGTTTTGCCAGCATCAATGATTTACCCATTGCAGATGTGGAACGAAAATTTAAATGACATTTCATTTACGCACCGAAATTTTGTTCAACTTACAATCTCTTTCTTAAATAAAAATCATCATATACCTTGCTGCCTAACTTAAAATTGCGCTCCCCTATAATTTCAAATCCACAGCTATCATAAAATTTTAAGGCCCTCTTATTTTCTTTCCATACCCCCAACCATATAAATTCGTACTGCAAATTTTCGCATAACGCCACGGCATACTGCATTAGTATGCTACCCCCTTTTTTACGGTAATATTCTTTAAGAACGTAGATACGCTGTAACTCGGTTACCTTACTTCCGGCAAAGGCCTCACACGATATATCGAAGTTGAGCTTCAAGTATCCTATGATTTCACCCTTCTCCCGACATAGATAATAACCCGTATTATCCATACGAAGCTCGTCTGCTATTTTTTCTTTTGAAAAATAGTAGGCAATATACTCCGATAAATCTTCTTTTGTATTATATGCCGAATAGGCATCAGTAAAGGTTTGAGCACCTATATTGCAAATTGCTTCAACATCGGCAGCCACGGCTTTTGTGATTACAAACATAATGCAAGTTTAATTATTTATAGATACAATCACAATAAAAAACAGAATCGTAAATTCGCACCTTGTAACCCAATTATTTTCAGAATAACGATACCAACCTAAATTTAAATTACCTTGAAACTAAATACCATCGAAGAAGCTGTAGAAGATATACGCAAAGGCAAACTAATCATTGTAGTTGATGATGCCGACCGTGAAAATGAAGGCGACTTTCTAACCGCTGCAAGAAACGTAACCCCCGAGATGATCGCCTTTATGGCCAAGGTAGGTGGTGGCTTAATTTGTGCGCCCCTTAGCGAAGAGCGTTGTAATACCTTAGGCTTGGATATGATGGTGGCAGAAAACACCGAAAGCCTTAAAACGGCCTTCACCGTCTCTGTTGACCTCATACGTAACGACATCAGCACCGGCATTTCAGCTTACGATAGGAGTGAAACGATAAAAGCGCTGATTAATCCAAATACAAAACCAGGTGATTTGGCCAGGCCAGGGCACATTTTTCCATTAAAAGCGCATATTGAAGGAGTTCTGCGTCGAGCTGGACATACCGAAGCAGCTATCGATTTTGCAAAATTGGCCGGATTCGAACCGGCAGGAACTATTGTCGAAATCATGAAAGACGATGGAACAATGGCGAGGCTTCCCGACCTATTTAAGATCGCGGAAAAATATGATTTAAAAATTGTGAGTATCGAAGATTTGATCCATTACCGCCTGCGTTATGAGAGTTTGATTGAACGGGTAATTGATGTTAAGATGCCTACAGAATATGGCGACTTTAACTTATACGCCTATAAACAAGCCCATACGAATCAAGAACATTTGGCTTTAGTAAAAGGCGTCTGGAATAAAGACGATGCCGTGATGGTTCGGGTGCATTCATCGTGTATCACCGGTGATATTTTTGGTAGTAGCCGTTGCGACTGTGGCGAACAGTTACACGAGGCTATGCGCCTAATAGAAGAGGAAGGAAGAGGCGTAATTTTATATTTAAACCATGAAGGGAGGGGTATTGGATTGCTCAATAAATTACGTTCCTATAAACTCCAGGAAGAAGGCATGGACACCGTAGAAGCCAATATAGAGCTCGGTTTTAAGCCCGATGAACGCGATTATGGTGTTGGCGCTCAAATTTTGCGCGACCTCAAAATAAATAAAATGCGACTTCTCAGTAATAACCCTACAAAACGTGCTGGACTTACTGGATACGGTTTGGAAATAGTAGAGAATATCCCATTAAAAGTTAAATCAAATAAACATAATGCCTTGTATATGGAAACAAAAAAAATACGAATGGGGCATGAATTATAGAAGTGTAAAACGGCACCTAAATTGGCCTGCTTAAAATAGTAGTAATTCAAAAATAAAAAAGATGTCATTCCCTGTATTGGTTCCGTACAAAAGGCCTACTCCTCAAATTCCAAGAAATTGAAATGAAGAATTTTGTTTTGTTTTTTCTGCTTTTTACCTGCTCTTTTCTTTATAGTCAATATAATTTTGGTTCTCCAATAGACGGAGAAATTAAACTGGCTGGCAATTTTGGAGAATTGCGCGATAACCATTTCCATAGCGGCATTGATATACGTACCGATGGTAAAGAAGGATGGAGAGTATATGCCATAGAGGATGGTTATGTTTCACGAATACTCATGAGTAAACGTGGATATGGTACGGCATTATATGTCTCACATCCCAATGGATTAACCAGTGTTTACGGACATCTTTCAGCCTATAATGACACCATTAAAAACTTCGCGACGAGGTGCCAATATGCTAATGAGGATTTTGAGTTAGATACCCTGCTGCTGGCCAATCGGATAAACGTGAAAAAAGGAGAACTTATAGCATTCAGTGGTAATACGGGTGGAAGTGCCGGCCCTCATATCCATTTTGAAATACGAGATACAAAAACAGAATTGGCGCTCAACCCGGAGAATTTTGGGTTTATAATTAACGATATTTATTCCCCAAGAATTTATTCCGTTTCTGTTTTTACCTTGAATGGATTACAATCGATTTTTTTGCAAACCTTACCATCCGACAAAGGCAAAATAATAACCGTTGATCCGGGAAGAGTTGGCGTAGGCATAAGCGGTATCGATTATTACAGCGACTATGAATCCAATGCCGGGATATACCAAACACAATTATACAAAAATGATGAACTGATATTCGAAAAGCGAATGGATACCTTCTCTTTCAATAACTGGCGTTGCATTAATTCTCATCTCGATTTCGAAGTACTAAAAACGAAAGGATACCGGATAGAAAAATGTTTTAAAGACGATGGCGATCTAACAGAGATCTATTATAACACAAAAAACAATGGAATCATCAACATCGCTCCGGGCGAAACGGTGAAGCTGAAGATCATCACCAAAGATCATGCTGGAAATCAAACACAAAAAACCTTCACCCTTAAAGGAGGCTACTCCAAGAAAATGCCCCCTGTAAAATACAACCTAATCCCCTCCAATAAAAACTTACTAAATGCCAGGAAAGCTGTTTTGGAAATACCTGCAGGGGCCTTGTTTGATACCTGTTTCTTTAACTTCTATGCCGACACCACCTATCGAAAATATTCCTATACGTATCGGGTAGGAAGCAATGTAATTCCGCTTCAGAAAGAAATTACATTACGGATTATTCCATTAATTAATCCACACCATAAAGAACACAAACTTTATATAAAATCACTGACAGCAGGAAGTATTGGTGGCCAATTCAAAGACGGTTACCTCACGGCTACCACCAAAACGTGTGGCACCTATATCATCGATATCGACACGACGCCTCCTGTTATTACACCATTAAACATCCCTTCTACAAGAAATATCAGCCATAATAGCTCACTCCTATTTCGTATCTCCGATTCTCAGACGGGTGTCAAAAAATTCAAAGCAACGGCCAATGGAAAGTTTATTTTGTTCAGTTATGACTTAAAATATAACCTCATTAACTGTAATCTCAGGGAAGTTGATTTATCCGGTAAAACCAACTTTGAGCTAATGGTAGAAGACGGTTGCGGAAATATAAAACAATACAAAACGGTGCTCACAAAAAACTAATTTCGTCTTTTAGATGTCGGAATATTATATTTGCAACTTTTAAAATCTATCTCATTAAATGAAAAAGTTATTATTATTAAGCTCCTTTGCCATTGCTCTTCTTATTGTTTCATGCCAATCTAAAGCAGGAAGGGTTATTGGGAAA
Organism: Bacteroidota bacterium; assembly: GCA_947507965.1. Classification (GTDB taxonomy): domain Bacteria; phylum Bacteroidota; class Bacteroidia; order UKL13-3; family UKL13-3; genus CAINMV01. The sequence goes on along the minus strand of CANNQU010000003.1, from coordinate 59,959 downwards.
TGGACCGTTTCCGAGTGTTCCATCACCAATCTAGAAGAATTGAAGAAAAATTCGATGAATGGAGTGCCCGATTCTCTTGAAGCAGAATATAAAACGAAAATGGAGGGACAAATAACTGCGTTCATTGAAGAATCGAAAAAAGAAACCTATTCATTCGAAAAAGACAGCTTCGATATTGTGCGTCGTGGGAAAAGCGATGTGGGTAGCTGGAAAATTAGCAGTGACAACAAAATGCTCTTCCTTATTCCAAGAGAAAATCCGGCAGTGGAAGGACTTGACATCATTAGTTTTTCTGCTAAAGAATTAAAACTATCTAAAAAAATAGCACCGGAAAGTTCGGTTATTTACACCTTAATAAAGAACTAGACTAGTCGATTTAGTTTACTGTTCTTATAGGAAAATCCGAAATAAATGGCTAAGCCTAAGGCAAGCCAAATAAAGAAGTACATCCAATTTTTATAGCCTAATTCACTCATCATATATAAGCAACTGGTTAAACCCAGCAGTGGTATGAGTGAGGCCTTGTGCTTAAAAGCAAACACCGCTAAGGCAAAGGCGCTTAGTATGAAAATCCAGGTTGGTATTTTATGTTTAAATAACGCGAAGCCCGACTCATACTTTTTTTTGTTGGCCAAGGGTAATAGCTGAACGAAATTTTCATAGTTGCGCTCATCCAAGGTGTTTAAATAGGCTTCAACATCGTTATCGTTTTCCTTAAATTGAATGGCATTGGACTCCATTATTTTACTTTTCACCAACGCTATTTCATCCGTTTTTAAACCAATTAGTAGTGCCGAAGATGAATATATTTTTGGGGTATTGGAAATAAAATCAATGGTGTTTTTCTTATTATATTTAACTGAAAGAAGGACGGCAACGACGATCAAAGACAGATATACATACCTTGAGTTGATATAGGGTGTTCTAAATTTACTTGGGGGCCGATTGGGATCTAAATTCATTTTAAGTACGCCGCCACAAACGAGCACAAACGCAAATAAAGTACCGATACTGCAGAGGTCGGTAACCATATCGATATTTAAAAATAGTGTCCCGGCGCATACGATGACACCCGTAATAATCGTAGAGAAGGATGGTGTTTTAAACTTTGGATGCACTTTAGCAAATCGCCGAGGAAGTAATCCGTCGCGACTCATACTCATCCAAATTCGGGGCTGCCCTATTTGAAAAACAAGTAACACACTAGCCATTGCAACCACAGCACTTACCGCCACTATTCCGGCCATCCATTTTAAATTTAATACCTCAAAAACATGAGCCAAGGGGTCGGCCACATCCAAGTCCTTATAACTAATCATTCCTGTTAAAACCAACGCAACCAAAATATAAAGTATGGTGCAAATTATGATCGCCCACATCATCCCTTTGGGTAAATCTCGTTGAGGATCCTTACATTCCTCTGCGGTGGTACTTATGGCATCAAATCCGATATAAGCAAAAAACACCGCCGAAACACCTTTGAGAATCCCTCCCACCCCATTGGGCATAAACGGATTCCAATTGGACACCTCAACATAACCGGTACCCACAATGATTACCAAGACCACAACGATAAGCTTGATAGCAACCATCATATTACTTGCATTTCGCGATTCCTTTATGCCACGATAAACCAACATGGTTATTGCCAGGATGATAAGCAAGGCAGGGATATTTAAGACGATATGCAACCCAAAAAAGGTAGGAGCAATGGTGTAAGAAGTATAAGCCCTTTGCAAGCCGGCGCTCAAATTCTCAAACGATTTCCCGCTTTGCATTAATGCCGATGCCTCATTAAAGCCACGGTGAGCCGACAGAAAATCGAGCGTCATCCAACCCGGCAAATGAATACCATGAATATTTAATGCATCACTATTTATTTGAGATAGAAGAGAAGTGAAATATTCGCTCCACCCAATAGCTACGGTAACATTGCCTATGGCATACTCCATTATCAAAGCCCAACCAATAATCCATGCGACCAACTCTCCAAAGGCCACATAACTGTAGGTATAAGCGCTACCTGAAACGGGTACTAAGCTAGCAAATTCTGCATAGGCAAAGGCTGCAAAGCTGCATGCAATAGCCGTGAAAATAAATAAAAATACCACCCCAGGCCCCCCATCAGCTGATGCCTTGCCAATCGTCGTAAAAATACCGGCACCAATAATTGCAGCAATACCCAAGGCGGTAAGGTCGAGGGCTGTGAGGTGTTTGCTTAGGGTGTGTCCATCCTGCTCACCGGCAGCATTTTCCAATACTTGTGAGACACTTTTCTTACGTAATAAATTTTTCAGCTTCATGAAGGTTGCAAGATAGAAAATTTTATTAAAGACTACTCTTTTGGAGGTATTCCTAGCGAAATTCTTCAACCCACTTGGATTCGATGCGCTTTTCGCCCGAGATTGAAACCGATTATATTACGTTTGTACAACACGTAGGAAGTGGAATTAGAACCCAAACTAAAATAACATCGCGATCCATCGTTGGTTGGTTTCCTCGCCATCTTCTTCAAAATGATACACTGTACGTTTTATGAGAACTACGGTTGTTTGAAATCTTTCTGAACCTTTTCAAAGTCTTCTGGGATACCTATATCAATAAAATAATTAGTAAAAGGGAATCCAATTAGCTTCAAGGTTGCAGTAAGTGATTCAAACACCTCCTTCTCCATAGAGAAGATTTTGGGTAGTGATAAAGCATTAAAAATACTTCTTTTTAGAATATATATCCCGGCATTAATAAGCCCGTCTTCACAATATTTTTTTTCATTAAATTGTATGATTCGATGTTCATTCAGTTCCACCGTACCATAACGTTCAAAATTCTGCATGGGCTTTAAGGCTAACGAAATATCAGCATCATGGATGAGATGACCCTGCATTAAACGTTCAAAATTACAGTCGAAAAAAGAGTCCCCATTGATGATGAAAACATTTTCTTGCTTTGCATGCTCCAACGCCAATTTTATAGCACCACCGGTTCCTCGTGGCTCATGTTCTACACTAAAAACAATTTCAGCCTCATAGTTAGATTGTGCAATAAACGCTTGGATGATTTCATGCTTATAGCCTACCGCTAAAACAATACGAGCTACCTTTTCGTCAATTAATTTTTTTATGATGTAATGCAAAAATGGTTTGCCTGCCACTGTTGCCATTACTTTAGGTACGTCAGCCACCACACTTCTCAGGCGTGTACCTAAACCACCGGCTAAAATTATGGCTTCGTACATTATAAATTTTTTAAGGCTAGCTTGATTAGCTCTTCAACCGTCAATATGGGGTTCATTCTCAACTGTTTATCCACTTCCCGTTCGGCAGGTGCTTTGCTGAAACCAAGCATCGTAAGTGCACCCATCGCTTCTGTGCGCACGAGGCTACCCATACCGGCTCCAGTACCTTCATTCACGATGGTTTCACGTTTCAATTTATCCTGAAGTTCCAGAATAAGTCGTTGTGCCGACTTCGGGCCTACTCCCTTAATAGCAGTTAATGCGGCGATATTACCTACAGAGATGGCCAATTGTATTTCACTTGGCGTGAGCGACGACAGGATCATTCGACCAGTAGAAGGCCCTACACCATTCACGGAAATGAGATGCTTAAATAGATTTTTTTCATATTCATCAAAGAAACCAAAAAGCACATGCGCATCTTCCCGTATGTTAAGATACGTGAGCAAGCGCCCTTGCTTTAAATCTTTTATTTTAAGATGGGTATAGAGTGAGATATGAACTTCATAGCCTACTCCATTAACATCGAGTATCACGAACGTGGGGGTGATCGTAGTGAATTTACCTTCGAGATGAGCGATCATGGATTGAATTGAGATTAGAAACTAAAGAACGGAAAATTAAGAAACATTTTCCATACCGAAACATTTCTTTTTTAATATCGTGTATTTAGATTTTAGTGTCACTTAATCGATCCTTAAGCCCTAAGCCATGTGTCCTTAAGTTATCCAGGGCAATGTCATAACCGGCATCGGCATGGCGTATTACACCCATTCCGGGGTCGTTTCGCAGTACCCGTTTTAATCGTTCTTCAGCTTCTTTGGTTCCATCGGCCACAATAACCATTCCGCTGTGTATGCTATAACCCATGCCCACGCCACCACCCTGATGCAAAGAAACCCAACTGGCGCCTCCTGCAATATTCACGAAGGCATTCAAAATTGGCCAATCGGCAATGGCATCACTGCCATCAAGCATCGACTCCGTTTCCCGGTTGGGGCTGGCTACCGAGCCCGTATCAAGGTGATCGCGACCAATAACAATCGGTGCTTTAACTTTCCCAGTGCGTACGAGTTCGTTAAACGCCAATCCTGCTTTTTCGCGCTCGCCTTGCCCCAGCCAACAGATACGTGCCGGCAAGCCTTGAAAAGAAATTTTCTCCTTGGCCATACGCAGCCAACGCTGTAACCCGGCATTTTCAGGAAACATTTCCTTTAATAGTTCGTCGGTTGTATAAATATCCTGCGGGTCGCCACTCAGGGCCACCCATCGAAACGGCCCGCGTCCTTCGCAAAATTGAGGTCGTATAAACGCAGGCACAAACCCGGGAAAATCAAAGGCCTTATTCACCCCATGTTCAAATGCCATGGCGCGAATATTATTTCCATAATCGAATGTAATACTTCCCATCTTCTGAAACTCAAGCATCAACTCTACATGGGTTACAATACTCGAGTAACTACGTTTTAAATATTCCTCCGGATTATTTTTACGCAGGGCATCGGCTACTTCCGTCTTCATCCCGTGAGGGTAATATCCAATCAATGGGTCATGAGCCGAGGTTTGATCGGTAAGTAAATCAGGTATCACCTGTCGTGCTTTCATACGCTCCAACAAGCTAATAGCATCGCACCAAACCCCAATAGAAAGAGCGATTCCGTTTTCTTTTGCCTTCATAGCCATGTCGATCGCCTCATCAATAGTACGGCTCATTCGATCGAGATAACGTGTTTCTATTCGCTTCTTAATACGCCACTCTTCCACCTCTGCAACGAGGCAAACGCCTTCATTTAGCGTAACGGCTAATGGCTGAGCACCCCCCATCCCCCCCAATCCGGCAGTTACCGTAATAGTTCCTTTTAAGGTTCCATTAAAATGCTTTTTTGCTGCCTCAGCGAAGGTTTCATAAGTGCCTTGTACAATACCTTGAGACCCAATGTAAATCCAGCTCCCAGCGGTCATTTGCCCATACATTATTAATCCCTTTTTATCCAACTCCCTGAAATGCTCCCACGTAGCCCATTTGCCTACTAAATTGCTATTGGCAAGCAAAACGCGAGGGGCATCCAAATGTGTTTTTAAGATAGCTACCGCTTTGCCACTTTGAATTAAAAGACTCTCATCATTTTCTAAATCACGCAACGCTTTTACGATGGTATCATAACACTCCCAGTTGCGTGCTGCTTTCCCTAGACCACCGTAAACGATTAAATCTTCCGGGCGCTCGGCCACCTCCGGATCAAGGTTATTCATTAGCATACGCAAGGCTGCTTCCTGTATCCAGCCTTTACAAGAAAGCTGGTTTCCGTGGGGTGCGCGTATGGCCGCGCGTGTAATAAGATTCGTCATTGGTGTTGCAAAAATAATTTTATTATATTCGTGAAGAGAAAAATGATTAGAAAATATTTAATTTTGTTGGTTTCGGCTTCAATCTTGTGCCTTTTTTTAATAAAATGTCGCAAACCAAATGCAATAAGCTCTATTCCTCACCTAACTTATTTGGGGTATTCTAAGATTCAGTATATGAATTTCCCAACCGATTCTCTCATCTATTTAAAATTTGAATTTGAGGATGGTGATGGTAATATCGGGTTGAACCTAACCGACACGGCCTCCCCTTTTAGAATCGGAGAGCGTTATTACTATAATATATTTGCCGAATATTTGGTGGGAAAAAATGGAGTCTATAGTTATCTTATCAATGGAGCAGATACGGTAAATTATAACGATAGAATCTCCAATCTCCAGCCCGACACACGTAATAAGAGCATCAACGGAACCATCACTTTGAAGTTAGAATCCATTATAGGCGCCATTATACCCGACTCCATTAAACTCAATATTTTCCTCGTCGATAGGGCATTAAATAAGAGCAATACCATTTCAACAGGGGCCATACCGGTTAATTTTTAAGGAAATATTTAAAATAACGGCTCTCCCATGTGGCTACTTTCAGAGTGATTGTATCGTCCTAAATCACTCCTTTAGATTCGTTCTTTTTTATATGGCTCTCTTTTATATCTTTGCACCTCGTTTTTTTAGCTTGGGATACAACCCACGTAACTTAAATAAAAGGTTTTTATTATTAATTTTATACATTTAAAAAAGTAGCAATGAAGAATAAAGGATTGATAAGGTTTTTTGCCGTCGTGTTGGCAATTATTAGTTTGTACCAGTTATCGTTTAATTTTGTGGTATGGAACTATGACAAAAAAGCGGAAGCTTATGCCAGTAAGTTTTCAGCCGAAGAGCACTCCGCTAAATTACGCTACTATAAAGACTCAATTGGCAATGTTCAGGTATACAACCTACTCATTGCAAAATTCACCTATAAGGAGTGTAAAGAAAACTGCATCACCCTTGGCTTGGACCTTCAAGGGGGTATGAATGTTACACTCGAAGTATCTCAAGTAGATTTCGTGAAGGCATTGTCAAACAACAATCCTGATGCGAATTTCAATGCTTCTGTGGATAATGCCGAAAAAATTGCCATTACAAGTCAGCGCTCCTTTATCGACATCTTCTACGAAGAATACCAAAAACTTAGCTCCGGCAAAAAGTTGGCAGCCATTTTCGCCACCCCTACCAATAAATCCATCAACCTACAAAGTAGCGATGATGATGTTTTGAAAATGATAAAAGACGAATCTTCACGTGCTATTGATCGTTCTTTTCAAATTATCAGCAGTCGTATTGATAAATTTGGTGTAACACAACCTACCATCCAGAAATTAGAAAATCAAGGACGAATTTTAGTTGAATTGCCTGGAGCAGACGACCCGGAACGCGTAAGAAAGTTACTTCAGAGCACCGCAAAACTAGAATTTTGGGAAACCTATGCCAATGGAGATGATGTTTATAAACTTCTCGATACCATCAGTAAGGGATTGGGCAAAGTAATGAGTGGTGAAACAATGCCTGTAGTAATTGATACAACCACTAAAGTAGGTTCCGATTCAACAGCTACGGTAGCTAACAACGAGGATTCAACTGTTGAAGATTCATCTACAGAGGCGAAAAATGCCAAACTAATCAAAGACAATCCTTTAATGGCAATTTTACAACCGGCCCTTAATAAGGAAAAGGGTTATATGAAAGGTTCATTAATTTGCTATGTTGCCATTAAAGATACCAGCACTTTTAATCGTTACTTAAATAGTCCTACGGCTTATAGCTTTATTAATTCGCTCTCTGCTACACAAGGCATTCGCTTTGCGTTTGGATCCAAATCAGACAATGGATTCGTTTATGTGTATGCCTTGAAGGCCAAAGATATAACTCGTGGCGCTGTAATGGATGGTGCAGCGGTGGCCTCAGCTCGCCAGGATTACGACCCTCTCACAGGATCACCCGATGTAAGCATGCAAATGACCGCTAAAGGAGCTCAGGATTGGGCTGCAATTACCAAAGCAAACATCAACAAAAGCATCGCCATTGTTTTAGACGGTGCCGTTTATTCTGCCCCAAATGTAATGGGGGAGATACCCAATGGAAACGCTCAAATAAGCGGAGGTTTCACGGTAAAAGAGGCCCAGGATTTGGCCAATATATTACAAACCGGAAAGCTGCCTGCACCGTGTAGAATCATTGAAGAGGTAATTGTAGGACCTTCTTTAGGTAAAGAAGCGATTCGCTCCGGATTGTTAACGTTGTTGATTGCCTTTATTTCGATTATCATTTTCATGGTATTGTATTATAACCTTGCCGGTATATCATCGGATATTGCGGTAATTATTAACTTATTCTTCATTCTGGGAGTTCTAGCCTCGTTACACTCTGCATTAACACTTCCTGGATTTGCCGGTATTGTTCTTACGCTTGCCGTAGCCGTTGATGCCAACGTTTTGATAAACGAGCGTGTAAAAGAGGAGATGCGAAGTGGTAAAAACTTAAGGCAATCGGTTTCCGAAGGCTATAAACATGCGCTCTCTGCGATCATCGACTCACACGTTACCGGTTTAATGGCAGGTTTGGTTCTTGTATTTTTAGGCACCGGGCCTATTAAAGGGTTTGCCGTAGTTTTGATTATCGGTATTATTACTTCCTTATTCACTGCAATATTTATTACCCGACTCCAAATTGAACGCTGGATGGACAAAGGGAGAGAAGTGAAATTCTCAACATCCCTCTCAGCCAATTTGTTTAAGGGCTCTAGCTTTGATTGGGTAGGTAAAAGAAAAATATATTATATCATATCCGGCACCATCATTATTTTGGGCGCTATCTCTATGTACACCAAAGGATTTTCTTTAGGGGTTGATTTCAAAGGAGGATGGAGCTATGTCGTGAAGTTGGATAAATCGGCAAATACCTCTGAGGTAGCTAAAGCGTTGGCTGTAAATTTCGACAACCTAACGCCTCAAGTTAAAACCTTCGGTAGCGATTCAAAGTTAAAAATTACCACTACCTATAAAATCGACAATGTTAATGCCAGCGAACCTGAAGTGCGTAAACACATGTTGGATGGGCTCATGGCACAAGGTTTTGCCGTTGATTCATCATCGGTACTAAGTAGCAGTAAAATTGGTGCTACCATGGCCTCCGATGCAAAATATTCTGCCCTTAGAGCAATCTTCATCGCCATCATTGGCATGTTTATTTACATTGTTATCCGATTCCGTAAATGGCAATTTGGAGTAGGTGCTACCGTGGCCTTGTTTCATGATGTATTTTTGTTGCTCTCCTTTTTCTCCATACTCGATGGTATCGTACCGTTCTCCATGGATTTAGATCAGGATTTCATTGCAGCGATATTAACCGTTCTGGTTTTCTCCATGAACGACACCGTTGTGGTGTTCGACCGTATTCGCGAATACCTTAATTTAAACAAAAAAGAAAAAGACCGGGTGAAGATCATTAATTACGCCCTAAACGCTACCTTAAGCCGTACCATTGTTACAGCAGGAACGATATTTATGGTGTGTTTAATACTATTCCTTTTCGGTGGGCCTGCCATTAAAGGCTTCTCTTTTGCATTGCTTATCGGCGTTTTGGTAGGTACCTACTCTTCGCTTTGTATTGCAACGCCAGTAGTGGTAGATTTTGGAGGAAGTGATTTCGAAGGTATTAAATAATAAAAAAAGTTATTGGGATTCTTTAATATCCTACCCTTTAATAAACAAGCCCATCCAATATTGGATGGGCTTGTTTATTTCACTTGATGGTGAAGCGGAAAGTTCACCTTTAGGGGCATCTACCGACACCTTTAGATCACCCAATATAAAAAGGCGTATCTTTGCCTACAATCTGATCTGTTTTATATGAGTACACCGATTTCTAAATTCCCTGCAATAACCCCTTCGTTTCACTCGGTGTTGAAACATCGTACTGAAGTATATTTTAAGGAAAAGGGCATTTCATCACATGGGAATCTACAATTATTCTTTAAGGCTATACTCCTAGTAACGGCCTTCATCGGACTTTATATACACCTGGTGTTTTTTACACCCATTTGGTTTATTGCCTTAATAGAGGCTATAATCTTAGGTTTTGTAATTTCTTTTATTGGATTTAATGTAATGCATGACGGCAGTCACGGGAGTTTTAGCAATTACAAATGGCTCAACCGAATAGCGGCATATAGCGTAAACGTGCTTGGCGCTAGTAGTTTTATGTGGAATGTGAAACACAACATCATTCATCATACCTACACCAATATTACCGGTTTAGATGATGATATCAATGCGGGCATACTTCTACGTTTTAGTAAATTCCAGAAATTTTATAAAATCCATCGTTTTCAGCATCTTTACGTTTGGTTCCTCTATTCTTTACTTTATATGTTTTGGGTGTTTTTTACCGATTACAAAAAATATTTCCTGCATAAAGTGGGTTCCATTCCACTTAAAAAGTTAGACATTCTCGACCATATCATGTTCTGGGGCTTTAAGGCATTAAACTTATTCCTGTTTATTGCCCTGCCGCTCTATACCCTGGGATTCGTGTGGTGGTTGATTGGGTTTCTTACCATTAATTTATTAGCCGGTATTGTATTAAGTGTCGTATTTCAATTGGCCCACACGGTTGAACTTACCAGCTTCCCTAATCCGGAAGGTAAAAACGGGAAAATGGAGGATGAATGGGCGATTCATCAAATTAAAACAACGGCTGATTTTTCACCCAATAGCAAAATAATTTCTTGGTGTGTTGGAGGCCTAAACTTTCAAGTGGAACATCATTTATTCCCAAAAATTTCTCATGTGCATTATCCTGCTATTAGCAAGATCATTCATTCCACTTGCGAAGAGTTTGGGGTGCCCTATTTTGTATATCCTAAAATGCGGCATGCCATTGTTTCTCACTTTAATCATTTGAGGAACATGGGAAGAGCTTAATATGGCTGCGATTTAACCGTTACCAACATACCTATTTGCTCTTATTTTAGTTCTTTTCCCTCCGTGTCTAACTCAATTACTTCATAGCCCCACCGGCCTAATTTATCTTTCACCACTTTTCGGTCGCCTACAACAATGATGGCCATCTTACTTAAGTCAAGCAAGCGCATGGCAAGGCCCCTAATTTCCTCCGCCGACAAGGTCATCAAAACCTGCAACTGCATCAACTTATAATCGGGTTCCAAATTATAACGTTGCTTGGCGAAAAGAACACCTGCCTTCTGATTCAGTGTTTCATACTTCAAAGCCTCACTTTGGTTGATTGCATTTTTTGTGAATGCCACCTCCTGCGCACTCAATAAGTTACGCTGGTACGCATCTATTTCATTAAATATCTCGATCAGGGTGCTATCTGTTGCATTCTTTTTAAAACCGCCCGATATCGTAAATGGCCCACGGTATTGGGTACCACTAAAACCGCTTCTTACCCCATAAGTCCAGCCTTTGTTTTCTCTTAAATTCATATTTAAATGGCTATTGAAGGTGCCTCCAAACATAAAATTCATCAAGCCGGCCTTATAATAGAGGTCTTTGGCATCGTAAGCCAAGGCCAAGTAACCAACCCTTATCTGCGACTGAGCAGCTTTATCACTATGAATAAAATAAATCTTAGTCGTGGTGACACGTTCGTTTTTTATCGATTCCGGTAATTTAATCTCGGTGCGCTTCCATTGACCTATAAACGACAATTTCTGAATAAGATCTAACATATTGATATCACCAACAGCTACGATTCCTGTGAGCTGGGGTACATAGTATTTCTTGAAAAAATCTTTTACATCGTCCAGGGTAATACGGTTTACCGTTTCGGTAGTACCTTCGTTGGGAATCGATCGAATATCGTCGTTTCCATAAATTATTTTATTAAAACACCGGTCGGCAATCGATGATGGAGCAATTAATGAATTGCTTATTCCTTCCAGCTGCTGCTTCTTCGCCCGATTGAACTCCATTTCACGAAATGCAGGATATAATAATTTATCGGCTAATAATCCCAACGTTACATCGATGTTCTTTTTTAAAGTTCCAACACTGATATAGGTGTTTTCAGCATCGGCACTCACCGAGATACTGCTTCCTATTTTATCCAATTCGGCTTCGAATTGCTCCGATAGCAGGGTAGCCGTTCCTTCATTCATTAAACGGGCCGTAAGCACTGCAAGACCGGCCTTTTGTGGATTATAAGAATCCATTAAATGCCCCCCTTTGATACTTATTTGAATATTCACATACGGTATTTCCGTTTGGGTAAGTCCACTAAACAACACGCCATTAGGAAAAGCGGTTCGAACCTCTTCAATATGTAAAGGCATGATGGGCTCGGTAAGAACTTTGGGCTGTGCACTTCGATCAAAATAATCCTTGGCGATACGTAATTTTATCTTCGCCGTTTTCTTTGAGGCCGGTGGGTCGCATTCCGGCGTTTTGTACGTGTCGTTGTGGGCTACATTTATTTTATCTTTAGGATATACACTCATCGCTACATAATGCTTGTTTTTTATATATAAATTATACACACGAAGGATATCTAACCTTGTTAGCTCTTGTATTTCCTTCAATTGCTTCTGCATCAAATTAGCATTGCCGCCAAGGGTATAATAATAGGCCAGAGACGAGACTTTACCATTAACACTTTCCAGACTTTTAATAAAATTGGTCTCCATCTTGGCCTTAGCTCTCAGCAAATCATCATCACTAACGCCTCGCATTTCAAATTCAGCAAAGCAAATATTTATCAAAGAATCAATATCACTGAGCTTGATGTTGGGATATGCCATTACATTGAACGACATTTCCCCACTTAATTCCGAGGATGAATTAGAGGCATAGGCAGATGACGCCAATTGCGACTTGATAAATTGGGTATAGAAAACCGACGACTTGTTACTGCTTAATATCTCACCTAAAAGATCCAGTGCTGTTTCATCGGTATGAAATGATGGTACTGAAGAATAAACCCTGCGTAGCAGGGGCTGACGAATATTATCACTCATCGAGACGTATCGGTCCTCCGTAAGAACGGGTTGAGATGCGGCCATCTTTTTTACCTCAGGACATTTCTTTATCGACCCAAAATACTTTTCAACCAGTAGTAAAACATCAGCTGGTTTTACATCACCACCTATAGAAAGCACCGCATTATTAGGACCATACCAGCGTAAAAAAAAACTCTTTAAATCATCTACATCTACTGCATTCAAATGATTAATATAACCTATGGTTAACCAGCTGTAGGGATGCGCTTGAGGGTAGAAAGCTCGTGAAATATTTTCCTGAACTAAACCATAAGGACGGTTGTCATAATTTTGCCCTCGTTCATTTTTAACTGTTTCTCGTTGATTCTCGAATTTTCTTTGGTTAACCGAATCCAATAAAAAGCCCATACGGTCGGCTTCCAGCCACAGCGCTACTTCCAACTGCTTTTTAGGTACGGTCTCATAGTAATTTGTTCGATCACGGTTGGTTGTTCCGTTTAAGGTTCCTCCTGCATTACTCACAATTTTAAAATGCTGATCATCGCCTACGTGCTTACTCCCCTGAAACATCATGTGTTCAAAGAAATGGGCGAAGCCCGATTTCCCTACTTCTTCTCTAGCACTGCCTACATGATACGTAACATCTACATGTACCAATGGGTCGCTATGATCCTCATGAATGATTACCGTGAGCCCGTTTTTCAGACGATACATTTCATACGGAATGGTTAGCTCATCGCCCTGACGGACTACCTTTTCAATTAATTTTGCTTGCGAAAAGGAGGCTGAAGCTAACGCTACAAAAACGAATACGAACAGAATACGGCTCATCATAATACCTGGATTTTTTTTGGAGTTTCAAAAAAACGATATTTTTCTGAATAAAAACGAGGTAAAAAATATTCTCCTTGGGGCACAGGATATTCGGTAACGAAGAACAAATTTTACTTAAATCAAAAAATAGTCTAAACTTAATTTGGAGTTTAAGCAAAATACATGTACAATTGTAGCTTCACTTTGTGTGCCTTACGTCGTAATAACCAATTTTATAGAATCATATTTACATGAATTCAAAAATACTTCACCGCTTCTTTGTATTGTTTTGTTTGCTGTTTTTTTCAGCGCAATTAAAAGCACAGAATACCGCCTCCATAAAAGGAAAAATGCTCGACGAGAAGAGCGAACCCATGGCTTTTGCTATTGTTCGAATCGACGGAACAACCACCGCCCAAAATACGGACGCGGATGGGAATTTCGAATTTAAAAGTTTAGCCGCCGGTAACTATGTGATGGTAGCCACCTATTTAGGGTATCAAACGAATAAACAGGCCGTAAAGCTTGCTGCAGGGGAAATTAAGACCATAAAATTCGAGATGCAAACCGACAACAAAAACCTCAACGAGGTGGTCGTGGTAGGTTACGGCACACAGGTGCGAAGGGAGGTAACCGGTGCAGTGGCAAAAATTGGAAGCAAAGAACTAACCGCCATTCCTTTGCCAAGTGTAGAGGCCGCATTACAAGGAAAAGCAGCAGGCGTGCAGGTATCCATAGGAAGCGGACTAGCTGGGGCGGCCGCAGTAGTAAAAATCAGAGGTATCGCTTCGGTAAGTGCCGGTAGCGACCCACTTTATGTGGTGGATGGCATTCCTATTTCTCAGGATTATTTCATGCAAAATGCAACCGATAAAGGAAACGGCGGTGGCAAAAACAATAACCCATTAGCAACTCTAAACCCCGATGACATTGAATCCATCGAAATACTTAAAGATGCCGCAGCAACAGCTATTTATGGTTCCCGTGGTTCAAACGGTGTAATCATTATTACCACAAAAAGAGCTAAAAAGAAAGGCTTGCGATTTGATCTTTCGATTCGTGAAGGGATTTCTACTATGGCCTCGCGCCCAAAAATGATGAACAATAAAGAGTACTTGCAAATGTTGCAGGAGGCTTTTGAAAATGATGGAGGCGTTGGACACCCCATATTGCCAGCAGGCTTATCTTGGGATCAGGCACAGGCTACGAATACCGATTGGGTTAAAGAAACTACCCATATCGGGTTTAAACAAACCTATAGCTTAGGAACCTCATACGCCAATAAAAAATTAAACCTCTATGTGAATACTACCCATGATAATAATTCTACCTATATTATCGGTGATGCTTATTTACGATCGACACTCAGAGCCAACTTAGATTATCAACTGACCAAAAATGTAAAGCTTTCATATTTAGGTTCTTATGTTAATGGAATAAACAAACGCGTAGATGGGGGCTGGGGAGGAGGAATGGGAGCGGCCATGAGCACGGCACTTCCCATATATCCAATAAAAAATAGCGATGGTGGATGGTTTACGGGAGCTGGCCCCAATAACAACCCCGTATTTATGAGAGAGAATAAAACGCAGAGAACACAACAACAGCGAACATTACAGGGTTTAGTTTTAGATATAACACCGATCAAGAATTTGATCTTCCATCTTAATGGCAACTATGACTATTTAGATAATACCGATGATGTGTATGAAGATACGGCCTTGGTGAAACAAACTAAAGGCATTGCAAAACGCGGTGCTACCTACACAAACAACTATAATATTATAGCTACGGCCTCCTATTCGCAAACATTGAAAAGTGATCAAAAGCTTTCTTATTTATTAGGAAGTGAATACCAGAGAACAAAATCGGCTTTCAAATATTTAGAATATAATAATATTTTAGGCCCACTATACAATACCACACCAGTCGACTCTAACTTAAAAATAGGAACCAACGTTTTAAGTAAAAGCATTTCGGTATTTGATAGTTATTTTGGACGAGTGAATTACTCATTAAAAGACAAATATTTTATTTCTCTCAATGGGCGTGCCGATTACTCCTCTACGTTCGGAGAAAACTACCGTTGGGGTTTCTTCCCTGCCATTGGTGCAGGTTGGATTATAAGCGATGAGAAATTTTTAAAAGAAAACAAAACACTTACCTTCTTAAAAGCTCGTGCTAGTTTTGGAAAGTCGGGGAACTCAAATTTTGGAGGGTCGTATCCATGGTGGGGTCGGTACAAAGTAAACCCTAACGTTTATAATGGAGTTCCTTCTCGTTATGTTGAAATATATGAGAATCCTGATTTCCATTGGGAGACGACGACCACCTTTGATATTGGCTTCGATTTTTCGCTCTTTTCTGAGCGCATTACCGGGGTATTGGAATATTACAACAAAAACACGAAAGATGTAATCTTAAGCGTGAGTGTTCCTAATTATTATGGTTTCCAATCGGGAAACTATGCAGCCAACGTAGGGAAAATAAACAATCAAGGTATCGAATTTGCCACGAAGCTTCGCGTTGTTGATGGCAACAAATTAAGGTTCACCATCGACTTTAATATCGCTCGCAATTATAATAAAGTTTTGGATATTGGATCTTATACAGAGGAAGCGGTGAGTGGGGGAACCAATGATACGCGAATAGTGGAAGGACAACCAGTGGGTACCAATTACCTGGTTCGATTTTCAAGAATTGACCCAACCAATGGCAAACCCATTTATTTTGATAAGCAGGGAAATGAAACCTATAAATGGGACCCTGCCAATAGAGTTCCAGTAGGCAATATTTACCCGAAAGCATATGGAGGGTGGAGCAACACCTTAATTTACAACCACTGGGAGTTGGATGTCAATTTTGTTTATAGTATTGGTGGTAAAATTTATGACTCTTCCTCTAAGCGTCAACTTGGAACCTACGACTCCGATAATTGGAATCATACGCAAGACCAGTTCGACCGTTGGCAAAAACCCGGCGATAATGCCGCCTATCCTATTCTTACACAAGATAAAGCAACTTATGGTTCGGCAACGCCTTGGATAAATACCGACCTATGGCTAAAAGATGCCTCTTATATGCGTTTACGTAGTTTGAGTTTATACTATTCGTTAACTGAAAAACAATTGAAGAAAGCAAAACTGGCGTCAGCAAGAATTGGATTCGTATCAACTAATGTATTCTTGTTCACCAAATTTAGAGGTCTTGACCCGGAAGTAGTGCGCGATTTTGAAAATGCCACCGACCGAAACACCAGCCCAAATATTACTTATTTAACCCCCCCACAAGAGCGAACCAATAGTATTTCCATTGTAATTGGCTTCTAATTAATTATTACCACATGAAACGTAACACACTATATTTAATAGGCTCTTTTTTACTGCTTACGGCTTTCTTTAGCTGTAAAAAAATGTTTGATGTCGATCCAAACGACCCCACACAAGTTAGAAAAGCTGATGCTTTGAAAAAACCATCGGATGTACAAGAAGTACTCAATGCCGGCTACGACAATATTTCTAACTTGTTTAACGGAAGGGTGCAATATTATGGCGAGTTATTATCCGACAACGTAATTGCACCCAAATCGAACAACGATTATAATGAGGTATATAATCGAGCAACCATCTTTTTTAACACTTCTATTGGTGGTTTTTATGGCGATATGTATAAAATAATTTACAAGGCGAATACGGTTTTAGATTTTATTGATATTGTTCCTGATTTTACTGCTTCGGAAAAAGCACGCATGATCGCCGAAGCAAAATTCATGAGAGCACTGGGTCATTTTACAGCTGTTCGATATTTTGCTCAACCTTACGGCTTTACCACCGACAATTCGCATTTAGGTGTTCCATTACGCAAAAATTCACTTCCCGAAGTAACCAAGAGAAGTACCTGTAAAGAATCCTATGATTTCATAATCAAAGATTTAACAGAAGCTATTCCTGATTTAGCTGAAATCAATTTGAATAATACCAATGCAACGAAATACGCAGCCAAAGCCTTATTGGCTAAAGTATATTTCCAGATGAATAATTTTGCCGGGGTAATTACACAAGTGAATGACATTGTAAACTCAGGTAAATTTGGGCTCGCCGATAGTGTCAATATTTACGACAACTCGGTAGGTGCCAAAAAAGAAATGATCTTCTATATTAAGTCGGCAAACAATGATCAAAAATCGGGTGATATCCGTGGAAACTACCATGATGTCGGTTCAAATCAACCTCAGATTGGCGTTTCTGCCAACCTGTATGCCGAAGCCACATCAAGAACAGGGGACAAGCGAAGCGTTTACTATGCACCTTGCGTAGGGGGGTTTCGTTCTTTAAAATTTGATTCGAATTACTTTAACATCCCTGTTCTTTACCTAACCGATATGTTACTTATGCGAGCCGAAGCATTAGCAGAAACAAACACTAACCTATCGGTTGCTATCACCGACGTTAATTCAATTCTATCTAGAGCTTTTGGTGGAATCTCACAAAACATATCCTTCGGCAGTGGCGCCGAAACAATAAAAGTGGCGGCTCGCATGGAACGACGCCTAGAGATGTCAATGGAAGGCGATCGTGTACAACAGCTCAAACGCATGGGTGCAAAAGGTGAACTTAATGTTCGTATTCGAAACGCCCCGTGGAACTGTAACGGATTAACCTTACAATTTCCTGCATCAGAAAGTACTATTAAAGGATTTCAAATGAACCCTGAAGGGGGTTGCAATTAATTAAAAAATATCATGAAACGTATCTTAAAATTTTCTGTCTTCTTTTTACTATTATCCATTAGTACATTTTCGTGCCGTCCAAAGAAGTTCAACGATATTGGCAATGAACCCAGCAAAATGCAAGGGCTTCAGGCAACTTGGATTTTGAGTCATGCTTATGTTATTGATGAGGCAGCTACCTCTCCTGATAAGCTGGACATCACTGATTTCTATAAAACCAAAACCCTGCCAACCATTACGTTTACAGAAACTAACTTTACGGCCGTGACGAGCGGAACCGTGAAAAACTATTTTGGAACAGGCAGTGGAACCTGGAGTTTTGATAATAATAGTTATCCTACTTCTATTCGAATCAATTATTCCAATAATGTAAAAGACACCTTCCTTTTAGGAAGCACCATCAGACCTACGGATGCTAGCTTGAAATTGAAAAAGTCATTCTATTATTTCAAAAAGGGAGTTAAAAATATAGCCTACTCTTATATATGGGAGTTTGTACGATTGTAATTATTAAAATTTAGAAAGTTAAGAAGATGAAAAAGTTTATTCTGTTTATTTCACTTTGCATCATTGCAATTATTAATACCAATGCCCAAGCTGCTTGGATTGAACCTGGGCCAACCACCGATGTTCGATCGGTTTGCCGAATCTATGTCGATTTATCGAAAGTAACCAATCCATCGTTGGCCGGTCTCACCGGTCCATTTTATATGTGGACTTGGAATCCACGGGAGCTGCCGGCCAACGACGCCAATGTGAATGGTACCGGCACACAGCCCTGGAAAAACTCGAACGACAATTTAAAATTAACCGCCGACCCTACGAAAGGACCCAAGGTTTACTATTACGAGATGATTCCTACCGATTTTTATGGTGTTTCGCAAGGCGATGTTTACGCCAAAGGAATCTCCTTCTTGGTAAAACCTAAAGATGGTGGCGGATATGGTGCCCCCGACCTAAAAACCGAAGACTTAAATATTAAAGTATTAGCACCTATTGAAAGGGATACGATTTATACTCTACCCAAGTGCGCCTTTACCGATGAAATTGTAACCGTAATGTATAATAACCCGGTAGAACGTAACGTAGCCATGCGAAATCTTGATGCCAACGACTGTTATCTATATGCTAAAATAACCCTCAGTGATACTACTTTTTTAGAAAAAGCAGGCTTTTTTGATGTTGGAACCGTGCCGGGTTTAAAGATGACAAAAATTACGGAAGGACAATTTTCAGGGCAGTTTAAGCTTACCATGATTCCTCGAGAGTTCTTTGGAGTGCCCTCTGGGAAAACCATTGTTTCGGCCCAATTTATCGTTCGACGCCAAAACTATAATGGCGGAATTGATAGAAGTGTAGGAAATAATGATCCGAAATATTTTGAATGCAAATAATTATTTGTATATTTACCACTTAAATTTTTAATTTTCAATCTATATGAAACGTTTTTTACTTTTATTAAGTGCTATTGCATTTCTAAACCTTGCAAATGCCACAACAATTTTATTTGCAGTTGATATGACCGGACAAACTGTTCATGCCAATGGAATGCATATTGCCGGTAGTTTCCAGTCGTGGAGCCCATCAACAACAGCATTAGCAAATATCCCTACAACACAAGTTTACTATTATTCATTCACCACCACCACCCCGGGGAAAGTGGAGTACAAATTCATTAATGGCACCGACTGGAATTCAGCTGCCGGAAATGCAGAAAATGTTCCAACAGACGCTCAGGTAGGCGGAGGAAACGGAAATCGTTGGTTTACCGTGGATACCACTAAATCGAAAGATACTATTTTAGTTTCTTGGCAAGGTCTGTCTTCAGCAGCTTTCTCGTCATTCGGATACAACAAACAATATGTTCGTGTACGTGTAAATATGGCAAAAGCAGCCAGCATTGATCCTGCAGGAGTTTTGGCAGCCGGTGCTTTCAATGGCTGGAGTGATAAATCGCAATTGCTAAATTTAGATGCAAGCGGTAAAGTTTATGAAGGTCAAATGTGGCTTTCAGCAGGCAACTACGAATACAAATTCAAAAATGGCACAGGTGGTTGGGAAAGTGTACCGGGAAGCTGCGCACCTTCTGGTGGTAACCGTGTATTAGCCGTAACTACTTCAGCTCTCGTTTTAACTCCAATATGTTTCAGCGAATGTGCAAATTGTGTATTAAACCTTCCAAAATACAATGTAACCTTTAACACCGATATTGCAGAAGAAATTGCTTGTGGAACCATTGACTCAGTAGATGTAACCGGTGGACACGCTTTGTTAGGCAACTGGGGTAATCCAGGACAAAAAATGGCAAAAGTTGGTGCTACCAGCGTTTATAGCCTAACCATAAATGCATTTGATAGCGGTACATCTATCGATTACAAATATCGCGTTTGGAGTAAAGGTGTGGTAAGTTGGGAACAAATCGGATGGATTTCAAGTGGTAATCGTGCCTTAAATATTGTAGCTACTTCTACCTTGCCTGTGAATTGCTTTGGTAAAAATACCACATGTACAGCTCCGCCGGCATCTTCGAAAGTTACGTTTAAAGTTGATTTCGCAGGAACTACAATTACTCCAGGAACTAAAATATACTTGGTAGGCAGAGGAAGTAATTCATGGCTTAAAGGAGCAACAGGAGGTAAAATAGAAATGGCAGCAGTACCGAATACCGGTGGTAAAGCATATCAAGTTTCTATCGACTCTATTTGCCCTGGAACCATCTACTACAATTTTGCTAATGACGCTGCCGACGAAGTGTATGATACTGCTGCTGCGGGAAGAACTTGTTTATCACCTTCAGGTATCGGTTACCAACGCGTTTATGCTCGTCCTGCAGGAGCATCAACCATTTATTATGTATTTGGTAAATGCACGAAAGGCATCTCAGCTATTAGCTATAATGGCAGAAATGAAAGTTTCCGTATGTTTCCAAATCCAATGACCAACACCACCTCTATTGAATTAGGTACTGGTTCGTACTCCGTAAATATCATCGACGTTACTGGTAAACTGGTACGTTCTTACACGGATATTACAGGTAAATTAACCATCACGAAAGGCGACTTGCCAACCGGGATTTATATCGTTGACATTATGGGTAACAATACCCGTGCTACCGAGAAACTTAGTATTAAGTAATTCGATAAATCATCTATTAAAAAAGTCTTTCTGCAATGCAGGAAGACTTTTTTTTGTTATTCTGCAAACCCGTTCGTCGAGGTTGGATATTTATTTTAACTTCACACTCGATATGAGAACCTATTATACTGTATTTATTACGCTTATAATGGTATTGCCATTGAAAATCATGATGTCGCAAAAATTGGAAAATAAGAATCAAACGTCATCAGAAAAATGGCTTCATGCGACGTTTCCCAATCAGGTGGTTTATCAGGTTTTCACTCGGTCGTTTGCCGATGGTAATGGCGATGGTAAAGGCGATTTAAATGGTATTCGAAAGAAACTTCCGTATTTGAAAGATTTAGGAATTGGAGCCATATGGCTCACTCCTATTTTTGAATCACCAACGTATCATAAATATGATATTACGAACTATTATGCAATTGATCCTGAATGTGGCACTTTGGCCGAGTTAAAACAGCTCGTTGAAGAAGCACACAAGGTTAACATTAAGATCATCTTGGATTTTGTAGCCAATCACACAAGTTCTGAACATGAATGGTTTAAAGAGTCAGCAAAAGGAAATGCTGCCTATAAAAACTATTACTACTGGAGTAGTGATCGTACCCTTTGGAACAAAGAACCCGAACACTGGCATTGGCTCGACGACCATGCTAAAGGATCGGAAAAGTATTATGGCTATTTCTGGAGAGGGATGCCTGATTTAAATTATGATAACAACATCGTTCGTTCTCAAATCATTGAGTCGGCCATTTACTGGATTAAGGAATGTAATATTGATGGCTACCGGCTCGATGCGGCAAGCCATATTTATCCTTACGCCGAAAGGAATAAAAACTATGAGTGGTGGAAACAGTTCTCAACAACTCTACGAAAAGTAAAACCTGATTTTTATATCGTAGGAGAAATGTGGGGAGGCGACACCTTAATTGCACCTTACCTTAAGGCGGGATTAAATGCAGGATTCAATTTCGATTGTTGGTTTAATATTAAGGCTTCTCTCAAAGAAGAAAAAGATTTAATGACCACCAAACTTCTGGAGGCCTATAAAAATTACGACCGTCATAATCCAATGTTTAGCGATGCCCTCATTCTTTCAAACCATGATAATCCCCGTATCATGGATGAGGTGGAAGGCAATATAGACAAAGCAAAGCAAGCTGCTGCCATTTTATTTACCCTGCCCTACACCCCTTATTTATATTATGGCGATGAATTAGGAATGTATGGCCCAAAACCCGACGAACACATTCGTGAACCTT
The DNA here is from genome assembly GCA_947507965.1 of Bacteroidota bacterium. Classification (GTDB taxonomy): domain Bacteria; phylum Bacteroidota; class Bacteroidia; order UKL13-3; family UKL13-3; genus CAINMV01. The sequence continues at coordinate 37,412 of CANNQU010000003.1, read as the reverse complement.
TTTTGTGGCAAACCAACGACGAAGCAAATAGTACCTGGGAGCCCAATTATCATAACAAAACAACGGCACGACTTTCTGAACAAATAGCCGACACAAATTCTATTTACCATGTATATAAAAATTTAATTCATTTACGCAATAGTGATGAGGTACTAGCCAATGGTATGCTAACCCTTTCACTCATACATAAGGACGGATTTCTAATGTATGGAAGAGAAATTGGCAACAAAAAATATCTTATCATCCATAATTTAAAAAATTTGGAATCGGGAATAGACCTAAGCCTCTTATCTACAAAAAATGGAATTGAAAAAATCATTTCACTAAACCATATTTCGCGTTTGCAGGCATATCAACTTTTCATTCCGGCTTTTGGAAGTGTGATGGTAGCCTACGAAATGCCCTAAAACACGGGGTTGGAAGTACCGCTATAAGCATTAACTTTGCTCTTAGCTAATCATTCCTGCTAAAAGATGAAACTACTTTTTACCCTGGGTCTTATCACCTTCTTTTGCATCTCTTCTAAAGCTGGTTTTGTTATTGGATATCAGGGAGGAATATATGTTCCATCAATAGCAAACACCCAATCTACCATGTATTATTATAACCAAGTTTATCATGCAAACTTCCATTATAATAATTTTTTTAAAGGTATCTTTTTGGGATATCGAATAGAAGACGATGCCTATTGGATAAGCTTAGCTTGGAATAAAAAACAAAATATTTTCACCTCCGAATACCTTAACTCAACAAATGAAAAATATAAACTCTCCATTAAAACTCGAATGAATGAACTTGTTTTTGATGCGGGAGTGATATATGAAAACTGGGGGCTTGGTGCTGGTTTTAATATGTCGAACTTAAATGTGATGATGAAGCGCGGTAAAATAGCAGACTTTAGTGCCACCAAATGGACGTATGACTATGGCACGCCCATTACCATATTCGGATTACCTAACAATCCAAGCTTCTGCTTTATCCTTGAACGACATTTTGGAAAGTTAATTCGCCTTCGAGCTACCTACCATTTTGGAATTGGCGAGATTACCTTTGCCAATGATGCAATAAAAACATTTTATGATTTCAAGCCCAACAATGTTACGTTGGCTTTTTTATTAAATATTGGAAAATAATTTAAAAAACAAATCATGAAGAAACTCGTATTGCTTTTTGGGATCACCCTCTTTATGCTTAATACCAATGCCCAGTTAGGGAGTTTGATGATTGGCGTTTCAGGTAAGGTTGGAACAACAAAAGGGTCTTCCTTTGAGAAATTTGTCACTTCCTATAATAATGCCAATCCAACAAATAAATCGAAACTGCCTAATTTCGGTAGCTGCACCGGATGGGCTATAAACGCCGACTGGTGGTTCAAAGAAGGCATCTTCATGGGATATTATCAACATAAAATTTCAGCCTACGCTGCATCACAAATAAACGAATATTACACTCGCGAGTTTTACCTCACACAGCGATCCTGGGGGGCTGATTTTGGGGGAGGCGTTATCCAGGATAATAATGGTATTGCTGGTTTCTTCGGGGTGTATTACGCTAGTGCCGTGCTTACTTCCGGCATAAAATATCGAGATGGATATAAGAGTATTGGAAACGATGGCATATTGAATGGAATTTATCATGGGTTCGGTTTCTCTGGCAGCCTTGGGGTGAAAGCGTTTCAATTAATTGGTCCTGTTGCCATTTCGTCATCGGTAAGATGGTGTCCGATGTCGGGCATCATTGAGATGAGCGATTACGGGAAAGGTTCTAATAACAAAAATGCGCTACTGTATTTACCGGAAGATTTAAGTGGTATCGCTGGTGGACCCAATTCATATCAAGGGAAAAATGTAAAAGCCAGTTTCCAATCTTTTTTCTTCGACTTAGGTATCGCAATAAATCTATCCGGAATCTTTAAATAGTTATTCAATGATGAAAAAATATATCCTGGTTTTCTTCCTCTTTTTCCTTGCCGTGTCGTGCAAAAAAAGAAATAACAAGTTTTATTTTGCCGGTGCATGGGAAATACAAAAAGTAGAACAAGTAAGGTACATCAATGATCAAAAAACTCTCGATTCCTTAATAGAAAATGACACGGTTGGTTGGTTCGCATTTCAAAATGCAACCGGATTTAACGGTCAGGGCAAAATAAAAATTAATTTCGTTTCTATCTCTGGGCTCAAAACCGATTTCTATACCTTTTGGGCGATTGATGAAAATAATGGGGACAGACTAGAAATTAATGATCAGTTTTTTACCCGTACCCGTATTTCAGGCGGAGAAAAATGGACTTGGATCACGGAATCAAATAGCGGAGCATCGTATACAAGAGAAACCATTTATGTAAAGCGAAAATAAATTTCATAGCAATATATTCCAGCATTTTTTTTGCTTTTAATTTGGTGGTTTGTTCGCATTCTATAACTTTGTAAAACCCACCCTCATAAAACCAAAGATGAAACGAATTACCAGCCTTTGTTTTATTGTTTTCTTTTGCTTTACCACCAAAGCAGGCTTTATTATCGGATATCAAGGAGGAATATGGGTTCCTGGCTTGGGTAATGTTCAAAGCAAGACCTTCGTTTTAGAAAAAAAGTACCATGCCGACTTTAACTATAATTCGCTCTTTCACGGCCTCTATCTAGGATATAGGATTGATTTTGAAAAGGGTTGGGTGGAGGCTTCTTGGAATAATCGGCATAATATTTATACCTCAGAATATTCCGAGAATGGCGTACAATATAAAGAATCGTTCAAACCAAAGATGAATGCACTCGTATTTTGTGCCGGTTATAAATACAAAAAATGGGGGTTCGGTGGCGGAATGGATGCCACCTATTTTAATGTTAAACACAAAAATGCTACCGTTGAAAATTACAATAATACCGATTGGGGCGATGCCTTTGGGAAACCCATAATGCTCTTCCCTCCTCTTACCTTTTTTATGTTCGATATTCATATTGAAAGACATCTAACTGAAAAACTGACGCTAAAAACTTCCTATCATACGGGGTTTGGTGATGTTCGATTTTGGTTTAACGACAGGTTAAAACCATCCAATTTGACGGTAGCTTTATTACTGAATTTGAAAAAAGCAAAATCCTAAATAAACTCGAATCACATGAAAAAATTATTTCCTCTGTTTTTACTCTTCCTTACCCTCGAATTGTTCGCGCAAAGTTCCTCTAAAACAACCCTATTAATTGCCTCTCATATCGATGCAAAAGTAGGCTATACAAGAGGCACATCATTTCAAAAATTGGTTACCTCTTATAACCTTCAAAACCCAAACAATGAAACCAAGCTTCGAAATTTTGGTGCCACCATGGGATATTCTTTTGGATGCGATGTCATCTACGGTATGGGCATTATGATGGGATACTATCAGCATCATGTTTCGGCCACCTCATCATCCAAAATCAACACCTATACGACCCGTGAATTCAAATTAAAACAAAATACGATTGGGATGGATTTTGGTTATGGCACCATCACCAAGAACGGTGGTGGTGGGTTATTCTTTGGCATCTATGTAGCCAATGCCAATATTATTGCAGAGATGAACTATAGAGACGGCTATCGAAGCATTGGTACCGATGCAAAATTAAATAGCATCTATAATGCCTTTACCTTAGCAAGTTGTATCGGCGGCAAAATATATCGATTAAAAGGACCGATCGGCTTAACAGCTGCCCTCCGATGGTGCCCTATTTTTGGTGGTATAGACTTTAATGATCAAGTTTACGACCAACGATTGCCGGAAGACTTAGTATCCTATCAGGCAACGGGTGGTTGGCCTTATTATAAAGGAAACTACGTTCAAAGCCGTTTTCAATCCATATTTATCGATTTGGGGGTGGCCTACAAACTTTACAGCTTATAATTAAATAGGAAAAGACCATGAAATTATTTATCTCTATTCTTCTTTTACTTTCCATTACCACTTCATGTAGAAAACGCAATGGGCCGTTTCAATTTTCTGGTGTATGGGTGATACAAAAAGTTGAACAGGTAAAGTATGAAGAGGCAATACAATTGCTCGACTCTACCCTTAAGAACGATACACTGGGTTGGTTTGCCCTAAGTAAGACCCTCGTTGAAGGTTATGATTTAGCTCAGTTTGAAGTTAATTTCACATCCTTCTCGGGTTTAAAATCAGATACAGAGGGGAAATGGGAAATAGATGAACACGAGGGCGATAGGCTGCTCATCGACGGAAAACCATACACCCGTGAACGAATTATTGGTGGCGAGAAATGGACCTGGATATCCGCTCCAAATAGTGGTGTTGACTACACCAGAGAAACTATTTTCGTGAAGAAAAAATAAAATCTATTCGAAAGATAATTACGATTCTATAACCGGTTTAAAACAACCAGGTTTAAGTACGCTGTTGATGAGAAAACAACGTTTGCTTTGGCAAGAATCTTCGGATCGCCAATTCCTATTGAAAAAAATCCACCCTTCACGGCAGCTTCCACGCCGGCTTCAGCATCTTCAATAACAACCGCTTCATGAGGCAGTACATTTAACTCTTCAGCCGCTTTTAAAAAAACCTGAGGATTTGGTTTCGCTTCCGTTATTTTATTGCCATCAACGATGGCATCGAAGTAACTTGTGAGGTTTAATTTGTTAAGAATAAGTAGCGCATTTTTACTTGCACTACCCAAGCCTACGAGGATTTTTTTTTCTTTTAATTCGTCAAGGAATAATTTTATTCCGGGCAAGATATCTCCCGCATCAATCGTGGCACAATACTCCAGATAGCATTCGTTTTTTTTCTTCGCCATCAATAACTTCTCGTCATCGCTATATTTTTTTGTGCCTTTTTGTAGAATAATCTCCAATGAGGTAGTGCGACTTACCCCTTTGAGTTGCTCATTATCATGTTCATTAAAAGGAATCTGGAGTTCATCAGCCAATTGCTTCCACGCTTTAAAATGAAACTTCGCCGTGTCCACAATAACGCCATCCAAATCAAAAATACATGCCTTAATCTTCATATTGCAAAATTAAATTTATTCCCCGATTAAAATCCACTTTAAAATTCCCACTTTATACCACCAAAAGTGCCCGAGCTCATAAGCAAAAGAACCGCAGGGTGGGCCTGTGTCAATTTATAAATCTCCTCCTCTACTAAGGATGCCTTTGAAAACACCTTCACATTAGCTCCAAAACCCGCTTTCACTTCTTCTATCGTTAAAGCCTTGTTTTTTTGTTTTAATGTTTCTTCATCAAAATACACCAAAGCCATGTCGGCATCTTTCATGCAATTTAAATATTGAGGGAGGAAATTACGATCGAGGCTACTAAAGGTATGCAACTCAAAGACCGCGATGAGCTTCTTGTTTTTAAATTGTTGTTTCACTGCTTTCACTGTTCCTGCTAACTTGGAAGGTGAGTGCGCAAAATCCCGATACACGATGAGCTTATCGCTGTTATGCAAAAGCTCTAAGCGCTTTGCCGCGCCTGTAAATGATTGCATGGCAGAATAAAAAGCATCGGCCGAGATTTCTAAACATTCACACACCATGCGCGCACCTTCCATATTTTGCAAATTATGCTCACCGAAAATTTGTAACGGGTAGGTCTTTTCTCCACTTAAAACATGGGTTATGTTTTCATCATCAATTGTGTACGATGGCGTACGGTATGCTTTACTATGTATCCGGGTGTTGTTCGCTGCGATTCTTCTTAGATTGGCATCATTTTCATAATAGAACAATTTCGTAAGAGGAGCCATACACTCCACGAAAATTTCAAATTGCTCAACATAATTCTCAAAGGTGGGAAACACATTAATATGATCCCATGCGATACCGGTGATCATGGCAACATGGGGTTTGTATAAATGAAACTTCGGTCGCATATCAATGGGTGATGACAGATATTCGTCGCCCTCCAAAATAATGATAGGAGCTTCTTCGGTTAGCTGTACCATGGTTTCGAAGCCTTGCACTTGCGAACCTACCATGTAATCAAACTTCCTATGGAGCACATGCAATACATGCATGATCATAGCCGTGGTGGTGGTCTTGCCATGGCTTCCTCCGATTACCACACGAATTTTATCTTTGCAATTTTCATAAATGAATTCGGGAAACGAATAAATTTTCAATCCCAATTCTTGCGCACGAAGCAATTCAGCATTGTCCTTCTTCGCATGCATCCCTAGTATTACCGCATCTAATTCAGTCGTGATTCTATTGGCATCCCATCCTAAGCGATCAGGCAATAAGCCATATTTTTCTAAACGCGATTTTGCCGGTTCGTAAATGGCGTCATCACTGCCGGTCACATGATATCCTTTTAGATGCAATGCAATGGTCATATTATGCATTACTGCACCTCCACAGGCAATTAGATGAATTCTCATGATTCTGATTTTTTTATATTTACGTTAAACGGCATTCTTCTTGAACAACGATCAATCTAAAGATTCCTTCGATTGCCAAAGCAACAGAATAAAATAGTCGCTTTCGTTACTAATTTTCACTTCCTGAATTCTCCTCATACCAAACATCTCTGTGCTTCTGGCGGCTATGGGCCGCTATCACAGAGAGTTCGTCGCAGCGCTCATTCTCCTTTAGCCCGGCATGCCCTTTAACCCATACCAAACTTATTTTATGTTTTTCGTGTACAAGCAAATATCGTCGCCATAGGTCTTCATTTTTTTTGCCTTTAAAGCCTTTCTTTACCCAGCCAAAAACCCATTTCTTTTCAATACTATTAACCACATATTGCGAGTCGGAATAAATAGTGACTTCCAGATTCTCCTTCTTTAGATGCTCCAAAGCCACGATCACGGCTAGCAACTCCATGCGGTTGTTGGTGGTGAGTTTATACCCTTCGCTAATTTCTTTGCGCTTATCCCCGTAGAGCATCACCACGCCATATCCACCAGGACCTGGATTTCCAAGGGCGGCCCCATCGGTATAAATAATTATTTTAGGTATCACTTGCTTATTCAATTTTTTTAGACTTTTGGGTCGCAATTTTCTTTGTAGGAATACGGGTTATAGTCGATGGTTTTGTTGGTTTTGATTCTCGCATGTTCTCCCTCTTCTTCAAATACTCTAAAACCTCAGCAACGACGAAAGTACTGCCTCCTACATAAATAACATCTTCCCTTTGTGACTCGCTAAGCGCTTTTAGGTATGCCTTAACAACACTTAAGCAAGCAATCGAATTTAGGTTATGAGATCGAAATGAAATCAGTAATTCATTCACCGGCAAAGCTCTGGGGAGATTGGGTGAACATAAATAGTAGTCGGCATTTTGAGGTAGTAAAGAAAAAATATCATCTAATTTTTTATCCTGTACTACACCCAACACGATGCGAATTTTTTTTGTACGATATTCTTTTAATTGCTCCATGCTTTGTGTTAGTCCATGGGCATTATGACCGGTATCTAAAATTACTAACGGATGTTGTTGTACTACCTGCCATCGGCCCGCAAAGCCCGTAATCTGCTGAATATGGCCCAAGCCCTTTACGATATCCTTATCCGTGATTACCAATGAAGATCGCAAAAGTTTAATGCTTTGTAAAACGGTAGCAATGTTTTTCAATTGATAGGTGCCGGCCAAAGAGATCGTAATTTTATCAAACCAGGTTTTGCCTGCATCCATAACTTTAATATCCATTGAGTCAACTTTTCTTCGTCGTGTTTCAATTTTTATTCGTTGATCTGCGAATACGAGCTCACTCTTCATCTCTTTAGCCTTCGCTATAAAAATGCGCTTGGTAAGAACATCCGTTTCACCCATTACACTGGGCACCATCTGCTTTATGATTCCGGCCTTCTCTGCCGCAATTTTTTGAACAGTACCGCCTAACAAATTGGTATGATCTAACCCTATATTGGTAATTACACTGAGTAGCGGTGTAATTACATTAGTAGAATCTAAACGCCCTCCAAGGCCTGTTTCTATGATGGCAATATCAATTTTACGGTCTTCAAAATACTTAAAACAGAGGGCTACGGTCATCTCAAAAAAAGAAGGCTTTATCTCGAGAAAAAGAGCCCTGTGTTGATCCACAAATTGAACCACATAATGCTTTGAAATCATTTTACCATTGAGTCGAATTCGCTCACGAAAATCGAGAAGATGCGGTGATGTATAAAGTCCGGTTTTATATCCGGCACGCTGCAAAACCGCGGCGAGCATATTACTCGTACTACCTTTGCCATTGGTGCCTGCCACGTGAATGCACCTTAGTTTGTGATGTGGATTATTTAATGCCTCAAGAAGTTTTAGTGTATTGTTTAGGTTGGGCTTATAGGCTGCTTCACCCACTCGGGTAAACATCGGCAACTGGGTATATAAGTAATTTAGAGTTTGCTTGTAGGATAACATTAAATTACTTTTCTATATTAATGATAATATCCTCTATTATTTTCTTTCAAAACGAATCGTATAACTACCCGTCTCTTCCTCTTCTGCATCTGGTTTAGCGGCGAATAATAATTTCGAAAGAATGAGCGTCTTCATTCTTTCAATTTGCGCATAATTTGTAATGGTGGAAGGTGGAATTTTACGAACGCTTTTAACCTTGCCGCTAGGACTCACCACCACCTCAAATTTTAATATCCCTGTTTCCTCAAAGTCAGTGGCTATGGTAGGCAATGATTTGGCGGCTCTTCCTTTTAAATACGCTTGAACTTTGTCGGTGCCGGTGCCTGGACTACCGGTGTCTGGATTTTTACCATGACCATTGGGGTCACCGGTGTTTCCTTGGTCCTTCCCTCCTTGTCCTGGGCTATTGGGATCGCCACCATCATTACCATTTTTCTTACCACTTTTATCCTTGTGATAGGTTGAACCTTGGTCAACTTTCCGATCTGGAACTTTAGGTGCCGGCTTAGTAACTATTGGAGGATTCTTATTCGGTTTCGTTGGGGTAGTGGTGGTATTTTTATCTTTGGCAGGCACCACCACATCACTTTCGCTTTGGTCGTCGGTGGCTATCTCCTTGTCTAAGCTATTGTTACTGCTCTCTTCAGGAGGTGGGGTGGTTGAATTTTCAGCGCCCTCGGCTGCCAGCGTATTTGAATTACCTCCCTCCATATCGGAGCCTAGAGCCACTTCCATTCCTTCACCCGCAAACACAGAATCACTCTTAAATCCGGGTAGTATAAAGAGTAAAACAATGAATACCGCATGCACAATCGTGGTGGTAATAATTCCAGATGTTTGATGATTCTTAATTTTAGATACAAGATATATTGACAACCCTGCAACAGGAAGTATCAACCATTTAATAATCAGATCGGTCATATTCTTAATTAATTGAGGTTTTCGTTAATCGGTTAAATCCTCTAAAGGTAAACAACACACCTTGAAAGACGAAACTGATCTTACGTTTTGTTATTCTTTTACTCCTATTTTAATTTTTCGGCTTATCGGTAGCAAGAGAAATTTTAGCTTTCAACTTATACTGAACCACTTCCATAACTTTCACAATCTCCTCGGCCGTTACCTCATTTGCCACATTAAGGAGTACCGCTGGTTCTGCTTTCCCTTCCATTTCCTTTTCTAAATCAACCTGCAACGACTCCATCGTCGTTACATTGCGGTTTATAAAAATCTTATGTTCGGCATCAATGGATATAATGGCCGTTGGCTTTTTAGGGTCTTTATCTGCTGATGATGATTTAGGACGAATCAATTTAATTACATTTGGGTTAGCCATCGTGGAGGTAATTAAAAAGAAAATCAGTAAAAAAAACAATATATCGCTCAGTGCCCCAGTTTCAATGGTGGCATGTCGGTGGCGCTTATCTCTTAGTTCCATAATGATAGATAGTTAATTTGCTTATTTCGCCGGTTCCTGTAACATTTCCAAAAATTCAAACGATACTCCTTCCATTTGGTTTACTACCCGATCAATTTTCGCATTGAGGTAATTATAAAACATGTACGATATCATCCCCACAATAAGGCCTGCTGCCGAAGAAACCATCTTGATATAAATACCACCGGCAATAACATCAATGGCAATATTAGCCGATTGTGCGATGTTAAAAAATGTCTTAATCATTCCAAAAACGGTACCTAAAAAGCCAAACATAGGAGCTACCGAGGCGATGGTACTTAATACAAAAAGGGTCTTCTCCAGCTTATATACCTCTAACTTACCCACAGCTTCCATACCTACTTCAATGTTTTTTAATGGATTACCAATTCGTGTTACCCCTTTCTCCACAATTCGAGCATACGGCGTTTGAGTACGCTCACATAATGATTTTGCACCCTTTAAATTCCCACTATTGATTAAATCTTTAACCTGAAGTATAAAGTTGGGATCTATTTTCGATGCTTTGCTAATGGTTAGGTATCGCTCTACAAAGAAATAGATTGATATGATACTAAGTAAGGTAATCGGATACATAATTACGCCCCCCTTCAAATACAAATCCAGGAGGCTCAACGTAGCTTCTGGCGTGGCGGCGGCGGTACTGGCGGCAACTCTGTTTAAGGTGTCGGCCGTAGTGGTTACTGATTGTAAAAATAGTGCGGATAATAGCATAATATATATTTAATTGAAACAAATAATGATAAATTTTTCAAGTAAAATATGCTTCATCCTTTTTGCGAAATACCTAGTGATTGTAAGCAGTTAACGTGCAGGTTGAAAGTTTATTTTACCAGTCAGCAAAATAATCAGGTAATACGGAGTTTAGAAATCGAAGTTCTTAACAAAAAACCACCGAATGAAATACGGTGTTTATTAAACAGGGCAATCCTCCAATGGAGGTCAAAACGCATGGTATGGCTTACCCAACATACACTTGGTTATTATTCACTACTGCAATTATTTTTCCTTTTAATTGGGTATTGTATAATGGAGAATTTTTAGAGCGAGAATAGTTACTTGAGGCATTGTAATTCCAACTTACCGATGGGCTGAATAGGGTGAAATTGGCTTCCGTATTTTCTTTTATAGAAACGGTTGGCAACCCTAAAATTCTTCGCGGGTTGGAACTAATGACTTCTATCATTTTCCCCCATTCGATTCTACCATCCAGCATGAGCAATAAATTATAAAACGTTTGTATTGTATTCATTCCATTGGCTGCATTATCAAATTCTACGTCCTTGTTCTCGTCATTCTGGGGTCGGTGGTCGCTACTAATTGCATCCACGGTTCCATTGTTAATTGCAGCAATAAGTGCCTCTATATCTTCCTGAGTTCGTAGAGGAGGATTCACTTTGAAATTAGTTTCAAACTCCATCAGTTGAGTTTCATCAAATACTAAATTCGCAATCGCCACATCACAGGTCACCTGTAATCCTTGTGCCTTAGCTTTAGCAATTAAGGCTATCGAACCTTTTGTACTAATATGGGAGAAATGAATTTTGCTTTCCGTATATCTCAGTAATTCCAGATCACGGGCAACAATTAATTCTTCTGCGATAGCCGGGATACTTTTCATACCTAACAAAACCGAAGTTAACCCTTCATTCATCTTTCCATTATTGCTTACGTTCAAATCGTCGGCATGAGAAAGAATAAAGCTGTCGAAATTTTTAACATACAATAAAGCCCGAAGCATGACACCCGCATTAGCAATTGAATGATTTCCATTGCAAAATGCAACAGCTCCACTTTTCTTCATATCGAACATCTCTGCCAGATTGAGGCCATCGAGGTTGTGTGTAACCGCACCATACGGTAGAACATCGAGAAGCGAACTTCTTGTTTTCCCTATAATAAATTCAATTTCTGCCTTGCTATGCAAAATAGGCTTCGTTTCCGGAGTAATAGCCACCGCTGTAAAACCACCCGCTATGGCAGCTTTCATTCCCGAGTCAAGGTCTTCTTTGTGTTCTAATCCGGGTTCGCAAAAGTTAGCACGTAAATCGCACCATCCTGGCGAAATAAAACCACCTTTGCCATCAACAACGGTTACACCTTCTTCATGGATATCCTTCGCAATCCTTTTTATCATTCCTTCTTCAATCAATAAATCGATGGTCTTGCCATGGTGAGTAGAAGAGATATCAGAAACGGTTACTTTCTTTACAATTATTTTCATGATTGCACGATTAAGGGTTTGATGGTTGGTTGATAAAATTTAATTAACAAAATTTCGATCGCTAAAAACAATAACGCCAGCATTACAAACCATTTCCATAAACTACTGCGATACTGCGTTTCTGCGATTGCCTTTTCTGCTACATTACTTACTGCGTTCAAATAATGAATGCTGTGTGAGCCAAGTTCTGACTCCAATTCATGTTCTGAGAAATAATGAAGTGCGCTTTCTTCCCGGCTATAATTAAAAGCAAATTGTTGTAACAAGGTGTCGCCATTGCTTTTCGGCTTAAAAGCATACATCCCGCTAAAACTCAGATAAGGTATATATAAGGCGTTTCTACCTTGAGTGTTCAGCAGCTCTGGAATAATTTCATCGTTGTCGCTACGCAGTGCCGGCATCTCTTGACCCGATTTAAACGGTTGTCTTAAAGTTACTATTTTATCCTTACCAATGATACTATACAGTGGCAGATGCTTATTGCCAAGTAACGCGATCTTATACATTAGTGGAACAAATAGAGCGTTTTTGGGCAAGGTGCTCCAATCCAAATTAAATGGGGTTGAACTCAAATACACGGTTCCCGCTTTGATCGTGTATCTACAAAAGAAGGGCTTTCCATTATTTAATCGCATCAGTACCTCCTGATTGGGGACTACGGAATTATTCATGGCATAACATTTAAACACTTCTGGTAAATCGATATTGTTTTGTTTTTTCTCGAAAACATCTCTAAATATTATATCCTGTAAATCAATGTCTGCAAGCTTTTGCTTCGTAAAATCAAGGCCATCGAAAACATTGACTTGCATCGATTGTAGAAACTTGGTATAGCCATTTCCAACTGTTTTCATTGTGCTGTTGGGCAGCACCAGCAAACTACCACCATTCTCAACATATAGTTTTAACTGTTGTTGCAATCCGCTGCTTACCTCTTGCACTTCATTTAATACAATTAATTTAACATTCTTAAGTTCATCGTAATTTATATTCTTGACACTTACTTCTTTCAAGTTGAAATAAATATTACTCCCATAAACTGCTTTTACATATTCATTGGCCTCTTTATCATTAATACTTAGTACCGGTATTTGCTCATCTACGTAAAAGGAGAAGAATAAATTATCGTCGAATGTTATCGGGTTATCGGTGATGAATAGCTCTGCCGAATTCCAACCACTCTTGTTTAGGTTAATGTTCATCTCTACGATGGTAGCCGTGTTCTTATTTATGTTATAAGAGGCAATCGCTTTCTGTACCTTGTTTATTTTAAGGTTTAATGAGCCATTTTCTACATCATTTTTAGATACATTCTGAATTCGCACCATTAGTTTATTGCTTTCGTTTAGTGCAACATAAGGCGATTCGAACCAACAGCTATCGATATAAATATTTTGCTGCTCATACGGCTGCAAATTATATGCTTGTATATTCAAGGTGGGGTCATTGGCAATTAAACCTAAATCAACAGATGAGCGCTGAAAGTCGCTTAGCCAATAAATTTGCTTATTACCCTGCGTATTTCTCATGCATTCCTTCTGCCTGTTTAATACTTCGCTTAACGTATGACGCTGGGGCGAAAGCTTAACCTCATCAACGAATTTTAAAAATTCATCTCTACTGATTAACCTTTGGTGTCTTCCTTCAAAATCGTTGGTTAGTAGCTGAAACAAATCACTGCTACGAAAGTATTTAGCGATGTCTCGGGCTTTATTTTTGGCCTGTTCCAGTAATTCACCTTCAATGCCTTTGGCACCCATGCTAAATGAATTATCTAAATAAATACTTATCGCATGGTCGCCTGCTACCTGATTGCTTTGTTGTTTTTTAATATACGGTTGAGAGAAAGCCAAAACAAGGCAAGCCACTGCCAAACATCGAGAGACCAAAATCAGCAAATGCTTTAGCCTCTGCTTGGATTGTGTTTCCTCCTTCAGCTCTTGCAAAAAACGGACATTTGTAAAATATATTTTTTTATACCTTCTAAAATTAAATAAATGGATGATGATGGGAATACCCAGTGCTGTAAGAGCCCAAAGAAACGCAGGATATAGGAACGACATTAAATGGCGAATATATAGAATTTGAGTTGGAGCACAAAGAAAATTACGAATACGGTTTTAAAAATTCAACTATTTTCCTCCCTGTGTAATTCTTATCTGACTGGATTAATCCTGGCTAGTTGCCCCTCAGCAGAGCTCGTTTCCGCTTCCTCCAGTTCGTCAAATGTAAACGGTATTCAGGATTAAAAAAAATGGGTAAACTTGTAACTGGATTAGTAACCAAAAAGTATATACTTCTTTCAGGACGATACCGTGTCGGAAAGGCCATGATAGGTTTTCAATTCACACGTATGGCCGTCGAAAACGGCATACGTGAAATACCTTACCCAATCGCCTAAATTGATATACGTTGAATTTTCCCCCACTTTCTTTTGAAGAGGCAGATGCCGATGCCCGAAAATAAAGTAATCGAAATGATTTTGCTTCAATACCGAATTACAATATACAAACAGATGTTCTTTCTCATCGCCTTGCCATGTGGCATCCGTTGTGCCCGTAGCGATACGACTACGACGGCTGAAAAAATTTGCAATCGATAAGCCTATATCCGGATGGACCCATCGAAAAAACCATTGACATACCCTATTAGCAAAAACTTTTTTAATGAATTTGTACCCATTATCGCCGGGGCCTAACCCATCGCCATGGCCTATTAAAAACTTTTTGCCTTGCCACTCACGTTCCATATTACTACGATAAACAGGGATGCTTAATTCCTTCTCAAAGTAGCCAAACATCCACATATCGTGATTACCAGTAAAGGCGGAAATTTTCACTCCCTGGTCGCTTAGTCGTGCCAAAGTACCCAATAATCGAATATATCCTTTGGGCACCACCGACTTGTACTCATACCACATATCAAAAATATCGCCTACCAGAAATATTTCCTCCGCATCATTCTGAATCCCGTCTAAGAATGCACATAGCATTTTCTCCCTTTCACGGCTCGCTTCATAGCTAGGCACCCCTAAATGAAAATCGGATATGAAATAAATATTCTTCAAAATAAACGAGGCAAAGTAAACACAAAAAGGCTAGTTAAAAGATGTCTGCATTCTCAATTTCCTCTTCCGCTTCTTTCTTTATCCCTTTCTTCTCGTTTTTCTCGTTCTCCTTAGACCTTTGCACCCTTTGGTTCGCTGCCATTTCCTGAACTTTCTTGTCGTATAATATCACTTGCTCCGGAGTTAGAAAACCTTTAAATCCATCGAGACTAATTTTACGGGCACCCATCATCGCTAACTTTTTAGATTTATTCTGCATGGAGGTATCGAGACGAATAGCTGCCATCTTGGTGTACATATCTAAAATCAATGGCTCCACACTTGTCTTCTGCTCCACACTAAGCGCCAATTCCTTTCCCCAACGTTTTAAAAACTTTTGTGTTTTGTCGGCTGGTGAAAGCTGGTTTGCCTTTCCTTTTTGAGCAAATGAAGTGCCGAAGAATAAAATGGTAATCGCTAAAAATAAAATTCTCATAATATAAAAAGTATTAAAAATAAATTGTTTGGGTTGTGATGCAAAGGTACGGGAAAGGTTTAAAACTACACTTTTTAATTGAATGGAATTATTGCTATTTATTCAAATTACCTCTTCTATTCGGGGTTAACAAATTAAAAGTTACCGACTCGAAATTTAACAGCCCATAACCGAATACCTTTTATATTGTAGGAGGACACGCAAAACTCCTACCTCTTGATTAGCTTCACATAGTTAACAGAATCTTTATATATCACTTTTAAAACATAATTGCCTGAAGCTAATTCCACTGTATTCAATACGGTCGTTTTTTGAACTCCTATATTAATTTCTACCTCTCTTCCCAAAGCGTCAAAAAGTTTTACTTCTAATGGGAGAATATCATCGAATTTCAAGTTGATTTTATTACTAAACGGATTGGGCGAATAATGAAATCCATTGACCTGTCTACCTGCTATTCCATTATTAAAATAAACAATTACCGTTTGACAATATTCAGAATCACAGTTATTAAACGTTGAAACCTTTAGGCATACATTATAACTGCCTTTCTTTTTATATCGATGATTGGGTTGGAATTCCGAAGTTGTATCACCATCGCCGAAATTCCATTGATAGCTCTTGTATCCAGGCTGCAACGCAAAGAAGAAAGCGTAATCCTGCCCATTGGTATAGCTGCTTGAAAATATCGGATTCGGGGTTTCAACAACAACCGTTATGGAATCAGAAACACTGGCAACGGTGCACCCATCGTTTAACGTTACGATATAACGTGAGGTAATGGGTGTAGAGATGGTGAGTAGCTTATTGGTTCCAAGCACATTGGTGCTGCCCGATTTTCGCCATTGAAAAGTATAGTTTTTAAGAGCCCCTCCATTAGGACTACTACTAAGCTGAACGAGGGTATTACCACATACATCAAAATTGGGCAATTTTGATGTAGTCAATGATAATTTATTTCTCATTGGAATCTTAAAACGGAGGGTGTCGTTCACTGCGGTACAGCTATCGTTAAGTACAACGATATAATTATTGTTCGTATTAATAGTTGAAATTAGCTTATTATTTAAACCACTTTGTAAAACCATCTTGGTGTTCTCATCAATAAAAGTATAGGTGTACGAGAGGTCGCCTCCCGAACCAACGGCAGTAATGGTAGCCGGTGCCCCTATACATGGTGTATCGGGAATGGTTTGTTGAACAACATGCAATGCGGGCCGTACATAGACCAACGTATTCGATGTGTCGTTAAACAGGGTACAACTATCGGTTACAAAAACACGATAGGTAGTGGTTACGGCAGGTGTAACCGAAATTGAGTTTGCTTTTGAGTATTGAATGAGTGTATTTCCTACCAACCAACCATACGTATAATTACCATTTCCTCCTGCCCCTGCAGCGGTAAGAGAAGCCGTGTTACCTTTACAAAGAGGCACATACGTAGTGGCCGTTATGGAGAGCGGTTGTAATACGTTTACCGATACCGAATCACTATCTCTTACTGCCCAAGGAGAGCAACTGTCCCATAACATCACTTTATACGTTTGAAAAGCTAAGGGAGTAACGTTCAGATCCGGAGAATGTGAACGTTGTATTAGCGTACCGTTTAAACTCCACTCATAACCATATCTCGCCGTGTCGCCTCCTAAACTTAAAGCACTTACGGTGGTGGTGGTGCCATAACAAATTGTTTTGCTTCCCACTGCCGTAACATTCAAAGGGGCGTTTACCTTTAACGTGGCGATGCTACTATATACGTTCATGGTGCAGGCATTCGAAGCTTTCAGTCGGAAACGCCAGCCATTGCTCGAATAGGATATAGTATACAGCCTGAGGGTCGGCGTTGAATCGCCCAAAAGATCGAGCCAGCCATTTAAACCATCATCATATTGCCACTGATATAACGGTATAGAATTAGAAGGAGCAAATGCCTGAAACTGCGCATTCGTTCCAGCACAAGCGATGAGATCCAATGGTTGTTGTGTGAAGCTTAGGGTCGTATCTACATGCAAGGTCACGGTATCGGTATATTGAAAATTTTGGCAACTATTGTAAAAATAAGATCGAAATTTATAGTTATTCATTGCGGTATAGGCTACAAAAGAAAAGACGGTATCGGTAGCCAGAGGAATATTAATAAATGTTTTCCCTGTGTCGATGCTTACCTGCCATTGTTGTATGATGGTTGGCGTACCACTCGCTTTTGCCTTCAAAGTAACCAATGTGCCGCTGCATACAGGTGGCACGACGGGCTGCCGTGTTACCGAAGGGGGCACCGGCGAAATGCCAGGCGTAAAAGCAACCGCAATCGCTCTTTCACCAAAGGCATTATTGAATTTTGAACGAACAGATAACCAATATTTTACGTTGTTTACTAAATTTTGCACCGTGAAAAAAGTATCGATGGTTGCCCCTACGGATTGCATGCTTCCATTTTTCAACATCATTACTTCATATTGAGTTGCACCGCCAATTTTTTTCCACTTTAACGTTACTTGTCGATCGCAGACAACACCTTTAATAGAATCAACAACGGCTAAAATGGAAAAAGTGGAATCCGTTACATCGGAGTAGCTGCCGGCCGTAATTCGAATACGAGCTAAACTTGTGTTGGTGGCGGGTACTCCCCAATTGTAGTTTTTTAAGGCAACAGAAATTCCGGAAACAATGGACGTCCAGCTCGATCCATTATTTAAACTATACTCAAGATTACACGTGCTTCCAACCCCATTAGCATCCCACTTTAGGGTATATGATTTCGCTGGAATTAATAACTCACCCCCATTGGGAAAGATCATGGTAATTGCTTTAGCAACCGGTTCGTAAGTATAAGCGTACGTTTGAGGTCCAAAAGGGATACTGGTTCCTTGTACATAGATTTTATAGTATCCCTGATCCGGTGCATTAATCGTTATCTGCTCCAGGTTATTCATTAAATCGATACCTCTTACGGCCAAACTGTTTCTGTTGAGGGTATCTAAAATCCAAGGACGCACGGTATCGTTAAGGGGAGTAACAAGGTACAAATCCAAATTATTTACTAAGGCTTTCGTAGCAAGGATAGCCGCTTCTTTATCACTCCACGCTAAAGCAATCTTTAGTTGATGCAGTCCGAAAGGAACGAAGATACTATCCATCTTAAATGTGCCTTGAGAAACACTGTCCATTTTATACCTTGATTGTTCCATTGCTTTTACAGCAGTAAGGGCATTAATTCGTCCGAAGCCTGATTTAAAATCGGGCCCTGCATTTAAGATATCGTCGGCTGTGTTGGCTAAAATCACACGTATTAATGACGCCTGAGGATGTACCCCGGAATGGAGTTGATGATACCGTTGCACCAGTTGCGCTATTGTTCCACTGGTGCCTGGGCAAGCCATAGACGTGCCATTCCAGCCTCCTGCATAGAGATTTGAATTTTGAGTGGAATAAACATTCACACCAACCGCGCAGACTTCCGGTTTTAATCGTCCATCACGTACCGGCCCCCAACTACTGAAAGAGCTCATGGCATCCTGATCGTTGAGTGCTCCGACACTGATGATATTTTTCGCCGACTGAAAACCACTAAACACCGTACGAAAGCCTCCTAAGCCACAGAGAGACTGTGAATTTCCTGCAGCAAAAACATGAATTAACTCCGGGTGAATACGTACCAAAAGATCTAATTCATGACTAACATCATCATAAACGCCACGGTTTGGGCATGGGTCGTCAGGATCGCCATAGCCATAGCTATTTTGAGTAATAAGCACGTTCTGGAATCGAACCCCACTGTCCATTTGACCCGTTATATCACCGTAAAAATTCCAACTAAATACCTTCGCTTTCGGAGCCATTCCTAAAGCATAGGGATTTATTAATCCGGCACCTGCCATAGTTCCACAAACATGTGTAGCATGGGCTCCATTACTATTATTTACGTATGGGCTCATACGCTTTATGCGGGGTGTATCGATGTCAACATGAGTGCCCACACCCTCTCCATCCCATTCGCCAAGGACTACGCTATCGCCTTGCAAGTTTCGACCAAAAAGACTCCCAATATTACTGCTTCTATGTGTTGTTTTACCTGGAACATTAAAGGTAACTGGCGTAGGGGGTGCAAGGTCGATTATTTTAACCATTGGATTTGAACTAAACAGGAGGAGCTTATCCAACGATATGGCCATTGTTATTCGATGAAATGTTTCACTCACAGCAAGCACCTCGCCCCATTCCATAGCATGATGCGCAAACTTTTCAACCGAAATGTCATTCTGACAATAAGCATAAAAAATCACCTTTTCTGATGAAATGCTGGAGGATATCGGGTACTTTTTAATGAGACGATCTGAAAATTTACTGTTTTCAAAAACAATATTGCAAATGCTATCACCATGCGCAGTAAGATAGTTCCATGACTGACTTGTATTAGGTATGGAGAGCAAATAAACAGTGGTCGGAATAAACTCTAAAAATCGTATGTCGTTTTTCTTTGCTAACAACATGGCCTCCTCATTTGGGAGAGAAGAAAATTTAATATAAAGATAGCTTCTATCTTCGAAAACATTAGACCTGAAAAGAGCGCTAAATTTTTCACTCTTCACTAAATTTTCACTATAATTTCTAGTCGTCAAAAGGGTTGTTTGTGCATTTATTTCATGGATGAGGCCGAGAAGTGATAAAATGCAAATTGCCAATTGTTTCATATGTCTTCAAACCTACTAAAAAAAAGCGAATCTACTCTATTGTACCCCATTTATTCCAGAATCGCTTCTGAATAACCAATGGTATAGACGTAAATACTTGTATCGCTTGAAACAGACACACCCGAAGGCAACGAACTCACCCTATTAAGGCATATTCTCTAAAGAGCGCCACAAATACAAACAGGCAAAAGTTCGGTAAGGTTGCCATTTCCGAGCAATTTTCTCAATATCTATTCTCAGCTGCTTTCCTGTAGTTTCGAGTTTATAGGTTCTTTTCATCGCGTTTTGAATTCCGATATCATCCAGTGGCAAGATATCTTCGTGCAGCAGGCTAAACATTAATATCATCTCTACCGTCCAACGTCCAACGCCCTTTATTTTCGTTAAATATTCAATCAGTTCAAGATCCGATTTTTTCTTTAACTTTTTGTAATCCAAGGTTTCGTCCAGTCCAAACTGAGCAATATTTTTCAAATAGCCTGCTTTTTGATAGCTAAGCCCTGCTCCACGTAGCTGTTCGATATCCATTGCCAAGATTAAATTTAGTTCCGGGTATCGTTGTGGAAAAAGGTTTAAAACCCGTTCCCAAATTGTTGCGGCTGCCTTTACCGATAGCTGTTGACCGGTAATTGCACGCATTAAATTATAATATAAATCATTGCCCGGTATGGGGGGTGAAAGCAAAACCCGATCAATAATTTGCTTTAATTTTTTGTCTTTGGAAAGATGTTCCTTGATGAATACTGCAATCATTGATATTTAATTTTAAGTAGCACCATAATTTATGTTCAAATATAGGACAAATATTAATCTTTGATATTTAGAGAATATGTATCTTGCCACCTACAAAATCTGAACAATAACTAGTACCTAGTTTAAAAAAGTAAGTCCATTAGGCCATCAGATATGCAAGCTATTCAACGTGTTTTTTTAATTGACGACGATTCTATTGTAAATATGATCAATGAGCGGATTATTAAAATTTCAAACTTTACTGCTTCGGTTACATGTTATTTAGAGGCTAGAAAAGCGCTTATCGATCTCAACAAAATAATTGACACCGAACCGGATAACTTTCCTGATGTCATTTTTCTCGATATCAATATGCCTGAAGTCGATGGCTGGGAGTTTTTAGAGGAATACAGTAAATTTCCATCGTCGGTTTTAAGTAGGTGTAACGTTTATATGCTCACCTCGTCTATTGATTCCAATGATATCGAACGAGCGAAAACCTATGACGCCGTGTGTGATTTTATTTCCAAACCGTTATCAGAGTCTTGGCTCGAAGTCATCGCTTCACGTATCAATAAAATTTTTTAACGGCGGGCTTCGATTCCTTAAATTGGAATACGCTAGGTAGTTAAACTTTTGATGCTATACCACATCAATCGCTTTCGTTGAAAGAAACTAGAATAAAAATTTCATAAAAGTTATCTGTACCTTTGTACTGGCATTAAAAAGCTATACCATGAGCAAAGATAAATTACTTTTAGGCGTACTTGCAGGTGTTGCAGTAGGAGCACTACTTGGGGTATTATTTGCACCCGACAAAGGATCGGCAACGAGGGAAAAAATATCTAAAAAAGGAAAAGAATACGCCGACGATCTAAACAACAAAATTGACCAATTGATTGCATCCATTACGAGTAAAACAAATTGGGCAGAAAAGGAGGCAGATGAACTTGTAACCGACCTAAAATCGAATGTAGAAGCAGCACTTAAAGATTTGGAGTCAATGCGTAAATAATGATCCAAATTTAGGATATCAACTTTCTAACAACGAATTTATATGGAAGAAAAAGAAAATCATTTTGAATTGCTTTTCGAGAACGTTAAGACTTACTTGAATACCAGCGTGGAATTAATGAAGTTAAAAGCAATTGAGAAAATTTCCGAACTGTTTTCAACGTTAGCGATCCGCCTCGCCTTGATTCTGATTTTATCGATGCTATTTCTTTTCCTGAATATCGGTATCGCCTTTTGGTTAGGAGAGCTTTCAGGCCATACTTATTATGGATTTTTTATCGTGTCCATCTTTTACCTGCTTCTTTTGGTATTGTTTCTACTTACTTCCAAACGAATCAAACGGCGAATTGCAACCGTAATCATTACCCAGACGCTAAACTAAACAGAATGCAAAAGATAACTTCTACCATTGCATTGAAGGATGCGATTTTTAAAATTGAAATTAAACAAGCAGAGCAGGAGGCCGCTGTTAAAGAACGATTCAATCGTGCGATAGCGAGTTTAAACCCTCTGAATTCATTTAAAAGCATGGCTAAAGATTTCGTCTCATCACCGAATTTAACCACCAATTTGGTGGATTCAGCAATTGGCTTAACGATGGGTATTATCTCTAAAAAAGCAATCGTTGGTAAATCAAAAAATCCTTTGGTGAATATTTTAGGGACGCTTTTAGAAATTGGAATTACCCGTGTGGTATCAAAGAATCCTGAAGGTATCAAATCCATTGCCCGCCAATTATACAAGCGTTTTTCGGGCAAGGAACAATCAAATGACACAAAAACGCCATAGGCACACTCCCCTTTCGTACCATTTTAAAATTCATTTCATTAACAAATGCATTTCAGGCGTCAATTACTTCGCCAAACACAACGGTTAATATTTTCCTTGTTTTGGGCAAGAATGATTTTTTTTAATTTACTTTACGTATAATTTTTCTTTTCGGGTAAATTTGGCGTTATTTGGAACTTTCTTTTGCACCGTTTACACAGAAATCGGATTTTAGTGATATTTAGCATATAAATTACCAGGACACATGACAAAAAGATTATTTTGGATTTTGACGATTATCCCATTTTTATTTATGGGAAGCACGTGCAAGCCAACGCTAACAAAAGCAATCATCAGCAAAGACAAAAAGCAATTCCACACTGCCGCAGAGCAATACGCCTACCTATACGCACAAAAGGAAACCACAAAAAAAGAGAAATTAGCCTACGCAGAAATTGTAGGCGAATGTTACAAGAATGCGTCTCAGTATAAAAAAGCACTTACTTGGTATAAGAAAGCATCCATGATAAAGACGGCAGAGCCTGAAGTGGTAATGATGTACTGCAAAATGTTAAAAGCCAATCAAATGTGGCCGGAAGCGATTGTTGCACTTCAGGATTTTAAGAAACGCTTCCCTGATAAAATGGCGGAAATGGCGGATTGCGAAATTAGTGGCTGTGAAGATGCACTTAAATGGAAAGATTTAAAAACTCGCTATATCGTTCAAAATGAGAAAAAATTAAATAGCAAGGATAATGATTTAGCTCCTGTTTATGGTAAAGAAGGCTTGTATTTTACTTCCGACAGGGCGAATGCAAATGGAAAGTCAGGATACGAATGGGATGGGCATGGAGGCTTTTACGACTTGTATTTATCGAAGGTAGATAAAAAGAAAATAAAAGGCGCAGCCAATCCTTATACTAGCGAAAATTTAGGCAAGCCAAACCCCGTTGCCGATGTATATACCCCTTATAATGAAGGCACCATAGCATTCGACACGAAAGGCAATGTAATGTACGTTACCCAGTGCGGTGGAAAAGATGGGAAATCTATCAATTGCATGATTTATAAATTAGATAAAAAATCGGCAGGGTGGACGGAAATAGACTATAACAATCCCTTATCTTTTTGCAATGATACGGTGCATGTTTGGGGGCATCCAAGTATCAGTTCCGATGGAAGCAAATTATATTTTGCCTCCGATATGGAAGGCAGCCTTGGAGGACAGGATATCTGGGTTTGTAATTATGTAAAAAAAGGTAAAACATGGAGCAATCCTATTAACTTAGGCCCTTCGGTTAATACCATCAAGGATGAGATGTATCCGTTCATTCACCCTGATGGCACCCTCTATTTCGGCTCAAAAGGCCATTGTGGAATCGGTGGGTTTGATATTTTCATGAGCAAAGGCGATGGCGCCAGTTGGAGTGCTGCTCAAAACATGCGCCAACCCATTAATAGTTCAGGTGATGATTTCGGTTTTATTTGCGACCAATCGAAAGAAAATGGATTCTTTACAAGTAATCGGGCATCATTGAAAGACGATGATATTTATTCCTTTACCATGACCCCTTTGATTTATACGTTAACGGTAAGGACATTCGATAAAAACACCCGTGAAATACTTCCGATGGTTGACGTACCACTCACCAATAGTTACGACACTTCCATCGTGAAACTCATAACCAATAATGCCGGAACAGTAAAACAAATTATCAAAGGCAATACCGACTATTTTTTCTATGGTAAGAAGAAGCGTTATTTCGATAGTCGTAACGAATCCGTTTCAACCAAAGGGCTTGAAGAATCAAAAGATTTTGTAGTTGACTTATACTTAGAACGTCAGCCTGTTGAACCTATCGTTTTGGATATTTACTACGACTTAGATAGTGCAACCATTCGCCCCGATGCCGCACTCACGCTTGACTCGGTTATAAAAGTACTGAATAAATACCCAGAGGTAGCGCTAGAATTAGGATCACATACCGACTGCCGTGCCCGAATGGATTATAATTGCGACTTAAGTCAGCGCAGAGCAGATAGTGCCGTAAATTATATGGTTCGCCATGGTATCGACAACGAGCGATTAATCGCAAGAGGCTACGGTGAATATCGCTTAACCAATGATTGCGAGTGTGAGCCCGGCAATTATGCTAAAGGCTGTAGCGACGAGATGCATCAGAAAAACAGAAGAACGACAACACGAATAATAACCACCGAATGGGTTAAAGGCATGAAATTAGATTTCGAATGCACCAATGTGGACTCCTGTGAACCATGTAAAGAATTGCTTTTAAAATTCAGAAAAAACAATAAAGATCGTATGCCTGATGCACCTCGAGTGCCTGATTCGATTCATAATGAACCGGCTCCTGTTCCGGTTCCAGTGCCTGCTCCTGTTCAAGAAACACCTCGTACCACTACTCCTGGAGCAACACCCGGAAGTCCGGCAGAACGCCCTCGTAGTGGAAAACCGACACCCCTTCCAACCGATGGTGCACCTCCTAAGCCAAGGCAGTAATTAGTAATAGCATCATAATAAAAAGGCAATAGAGCAATCAGTTGCCTTTTTTTATTATCCTGTTTTTTCTATATTTGAATCGTCGTAAAATAAAATCTTAAGTTAATAACAGTAATGAATCCATTCGCACGGTTTCCGTTTATGCGTTATGTTATCCCATTTATTTTGGGTATAACCTTACAAGATCATTTTCACTTTTCTCCCACGCTGAGTTTCATACTGCTTGCCGTTTTTAGCTTACTTATACTCACTTTTTCCTATGCTGCCCTACTCCGCTCAAAATACAAATTTCGTTATCACTTCGCTGGCTCACTTCAACTTTTCTGGCTGGCCTTTGGGTTGGCACTTACCTCCATCAACAATGAAACAAAATACGATGCCTACTTTGAGAATATACCCAATAAAAAATATTTGATTGTAAAACTTAAAGAACCATTAGCACATAAACGAAAAACGTACAAAACCATTGGAGAGGTTACCGGCGTATTCAATGGCCATGAAACGTATGCTACCCAAGGGCGATTGCTAATATATTTTTCTTATGGAATGGATTTCAAAGCACCTCTCTATTGTGGAGATGAGATCCTTGTATCGTGCATTGAAAAAGAGGTTTCAGCACCCAAAAACCCCGGAGAATTTAGCTTTAAACGTTTCCTTGCGTATCAAAATATTCATCAGCAAGCATTTTTAAAAGCCGAAGATTATACCCTTCTTAAGGAAGGAAAAGAAACAGAATTATTGCGGTTTGTTTATCGTATCAGAGATTTATTACTCGATATCCTCAATAAAAATATCGATCAAAAAACAGAGCGTGGTGTTGCCGGGGCATTGCTTTTTGGATTTAAAGACGAATTGGATAACGACGTGGTGGATGCCTTTGCTCGTACCGGAACATTGCACGTACTCGCTGTTTCGGGTATGCATGTGGCCATTCTATATTTCGTAGTGAGTTTTTTATTTAAACCGTTACAAAAAAAGAAATATGGCGCATGGCTAAGTGCATTTTTCACCTTGATTCTTATTTGGTTTTATTCCTTACTAAGTGGCATGGCACCATCCATTATACGCGCTTCGGTAATGTTTACTATTATTATACTCGGCAAACTGCTCCGCGACGATATCAGCATTTACAATAATCTCTTTACCTCGGCTTGTTTTCTATTGTGTTATGATCCGTATTATTTGTTTGATGCGGGATTTCAGTTATCCTATCTTGCCGTTATCGGTATCGTATATTTTCAGCCAAAGATTGCTCCTGTTTTACTATTTAAATCATGGCTTGGAAAAGAAATTTGGACCCTAATCACGGTATCGGTAGCGGCACAGATCGCCACCGTACCCATCAGTTTGTATTATTTTAATCAGTTTCCCAATTTTTTTATACTGTCAAACCTCCTCATTATTCCCACTACCACCTTAATAATGTATGCCGGTATTCTACTTATTGTAATCTCCAAAATCACCGCTGCGGCGGCGGTATTGGGTTATGGTATTACGCAGCTCATTGCTTTTGCAGATGCCATCATCTTTAAAATTCAAGCCCTGCCTTTTGCCGTAACCGAACATCTCTATTTAAACCAAATGGAGACAACGATTCTATATCTAATCATGATAAGTGCTTCTGTATATTTTGTCAATGCCCAAAAATTATATCTAAAAGCAGCGATGGTCTTGCTTTTTATTTTATTCGTTAATATCGGTATAAAAAAATACCAACATGGCATTCAACAGGTCGTTGTGTTGAACTCCATCGTTGGCTCCTTATCCATCAATATTATTGATCGAAAAAACAACTACTTATTTTGTGATAGCACCATATCCGGAAATTCAGCAAATTTTAGAACCCATTTTAAAGGACTTTGGAATCGCTATGGTGTAGCACCTGCTAAAATCGAAAACACGTTTGCCAACTATCAATCTTCTCAACTGATGCTTACCCCACATTATCTTATTACACCATCTACAACCATCTATTTTGCAGATGAAAACGCCTCCTTCGATACCATAGAAAAAGTAACGATCGACGACCTCGTCATTTGTAGAAAATGCAAGATTAGTTTAAGAGAATTGCAAAACCATTTCAACTTCAAGAGGGTTGTTTTCGATGGCTCATTAAATCGCTGGAGAAAAAATAAATACATAGAAGAAGCGAATCAATTGCAACTCGTATATTATGATTTGCTGACAGAAGGAGCTATTACTATTGAAAATTAACCCGCCACAATTAATCTGGATTTGCGATTCATTTTTATACTTTTGCCCTATGGATATCGTTTTAAAACACCAACACGAAAAAATTGTTTACCTCACGTTGAACCGAGGAGAGAAACGAAATGCGTTGAGCATAGAAATGATCACGCAGTTAATCGATTATTTTACTGCTTTAAATAACGACGACACGGTACGTGTCATCGTGTTGCAAGCCAATGGCGACGCTTTCTGTGCAGGAGCCGATCTGGCCTATCTGCAACAGCTTCAAAACAATACCTATGAAGAAAACCTAGACGACTCCAAAAATCTGGCGCTACTTTTTAAACTGATATATTCTCATCAAAAAACGATCATTTCCATGGTGGAGGGTGCTGCACTTGCCGGGGGATGTGGTTTGGCCACGGTGTGCGATTTGTGCTACGCCACCCCAAAGAGCAACTTCGGATATACCGAAGTGAAAATTGGTTTCATCCCGGCCATCGTCTCCTTCTTTCTATTACGAAAAATTGGTGAAGCTCGTTCAAAAGAATTATTACTCACCGGGAAAATTATTGATGCAGAACAGGCCTCGAAAATCGGATTAATAAATGCGGTTATTGATGCAGATGAAATAAAAACCCAGGTAGCAAAAATAGCAGAGAAACTTTGTATTGAAACCTCTGCCTCATCGGTTGCGCTTACTAAAAGCCTCATGAACGACATTCAAAACTTATCCATCGACAAGGCACTGCAGCTCGCCTCAGAGCGCAATGCCCAAGCCCGCTCCACAGATGATTGCAAGCGGGGTATTGCTGCATTTCTGAACAAAGAAAAGTTAACGTGGTGAGTGTCGTCAAAGGTATTATTGAATTCTTAATGCTGACGAATTACTTGGAATTCCTTTTTAGAACCGATATGCTTTTAGCTCTTACACTATAATTAATTTTCATTTTTAAGGCATTAACAAACGGTGAAAAGCCTAAAAGCACCTCAGAAGGAAAAAGTTGGCGAAAGATATTATCATCTCTTCCTACCCACCAGATAGATTCGAAATCCTTCTCACTTCTATTTACTACGATATAAAAAACTTCCTTTTTCCAGCGGCGTTCAAAAATAAAAAGGCCTGCACTATCAACACTTGCAAGCATCTTATAGGTTCCTAAACTCAAGGCCGGGTTCGTATTTCTCAAGGCAATCCATGTTTTATAATAATTGAAAATAGCCGAATCAAATTTCACTACGTCATTCTTGCTGATACGGCCATTGGCATCGAATTCCTCGTTCTCGTAAACATCATTTTGCCACACCATTGGCTTACGGCAATCGGGGTCATTGGCTCCCCACATACCCGCTTCATCACCATATAAAAACATCGGTGCACCAGGCATACACATTTGATATGCGATTAATAGCTTCATCGTTTTTATTTGTTCGGCATTGGGTTTCGAAGTATTATAATTCCCATTATGTTCGGCTTGCGACATGCCAAAGAAACTACCCCATTCTTCAAAATGCCCTAAATCAGGATTTGCTACCGCACTACCAAGGCGTTGTGCATCGTGACTATTGTAGAGGTTCTGCATACAGTACATCTTCTTCCCATAAGTTTTCATCATCATTTGATTTTTCGCATCCAACTGCTGTCCTGTAGATGTAAGTTTTTGATTGATAAAATAATCATGCGCTGCATATGCAAAATTGTAATTCATAACCGCATTGAACCCTGCATCTAAATACCGTTTCACTTCTGCTGGTCCATCTACAATTTCTGCCGTTGTATAGGAATCTTTGTTCAGTTGGTGCACCAGCGTATTCCACGCTATCCAAAACTTCAAGTGAACACTATAAGCGGCATCGAGTCGCCATCCATCAATACCATTTTTTACATTTCCATTGGGCAGCATCCATCGTTTAGTGCAATTAAAAATATATTCTTTCGGCCCTTTTACGATGCCATTTTTATCCTCTTTTATTTCGGGCAACTCTTTCACACCAAACCAGGTGCCATATTTAAAGGGCATTCCCATTTCCCCTTTGGCATTCCAGTCACTGATATTAAACCAGTTAGCATATTTGCTTTGTTGCCCCTTTTGGGCCACGTCTTTTATGAAAACATTTTCAATCCCCAGATGATTCCACACCCCATCAAATATTATTTTCATTCCTCTTTGATGCACTTCCTCAATTAATTTCAAAGCTAGCTTATCTGCTTCGGTCCAGTGCCAAGTATTGGGGTCGTCAGGCGTTTCAGTTGCCATGATTTCCAAATCTTCCTTTGGGTTTGGCCCCAAATAAGGATCTACGTGATGAAAACAAATAGCATCATATTTATGTAATGAAGGGGCATAGAATATGGGGTTCAAATAGATGGCCGTGATCCCTAATTCTTTTAGATAATCGAGTTTGTTAAGGATGCCTTGAATATCACCACCATAGCGGCGGCGCTGGATATTATACCCCAAAGATTTCTTATTTGCCTGCTCCCAAGGTTGTAATTTATACCAATCGCTAGCCCATGGATGAATTTGCCAAGGTGAATTCTCGTCGTGAGGATAAGCCCCTTTCATCGAATAGGCCGTCGGATCGTTGGTAGTATCGCCATTACAAAACCGCTCGGGAAATACTTGGTACCATACGGCCGTGGTAGCCCATTGGGGATTTGGTTGTGATGCACTCTCCATCACTAAAAATAAAGCGACGATTAATAAACCTTTACTCATATGTGTGCTTACAAAATAACACTATATTTGCTTACACGTTCTGTAATATTTAAAGTTAGATGAAAAATCTTTGCCTCCTAATATTCTGTTTTCTTTCAGCACTGCTGAACGCGCAAACAGCCATTACGATTACTTCTGCCGATATGCCGGTGGTGAATGACACCGTACGATACAGCACCGGAGCAACCTCCGGATTAAATGCGACCACCATTGCAGCTAATACGGGAGCAAATTATGTTTGGAACTTCAGCGCCCTCACCCCTACCGACCAATTGCTCGAATCTTATAAATCGTCGACGGCAACGCCCTATTTTTTATACTTTGCCGGAATGATTGGATATAAACGAGCCGATTCCGTGGTGTTAGGACCACTTACCCAAAAAAATGTATGGGATTTTTATAAAAATACTACCACAAAATTTACCATAGAGGGTACGGGTTTCACCACTTCAGGGATCCCTCTAGCTAGTGATTACAGCGACCCTGATGAACTCTATTATTTCCCTTTGAATTATACCGATATTGATTCCGGTACTTTTTATGTGTCAACTACGATACCTACACTAGGAAGCTATATTCAGTCGGGCAAACGTAAAAACAGTGTTGATGGATGGGGCAAGATAACGACTCCGTTTGGAACCTTTGATGTCCTGCGTATCAAATCAGTCATTACGGAAACTGACACGGTGAAGGTAACATTTGGAGGATTCCCCATACCTCCGATCCCAATTACAAATGATAGAATAGAGTATAAATGGCTCGCCAAAGGAATTCATATTCCGATTTTAGAAATTACAGTCTCCCCAATAGGAGCTATCACATCAGTGAAATACCGCGATCAATATCATTATATTCCGGTTGCTCCAGTAGCTAACTTTTCAGCCGATATTCTTTTTCCTAAAATAAACAATACGGTAACCCTATCCGACCTATCGACGAATTTTCCTACGCGATGGAAATGGACCATTACGCCGGCAACATATACCCTCATCAATGGTACACTTGATACACTGAAGAACATACAAGTTAAATTTGGCGCCAATGGAAGCTATACCGTTAGCCTTCGTGCTCAAAATGATGTAGGGTTGAATACCTTAACAAAGACAGCCTATATTAAAGTAGGTGATGTGCCGGTGATTAAATTTGGAGCCGATAAACTCAATGCAACTATTTCTAGTTTGGTAACACTAACCGATAGCTCTTCCAATACCCCTACACGTTGGAAATGGACGATCCTCCCATCTACTTATACCTTTAATGCGGGTAGTATTGACACACTAAAAAGTATCGCCGTAAATTTCACCAAAGGAGGTTTTTATACCATCGATTTAAAAGTAACCAATCCATGGGGTGTCGACCAAGCCACAAAATCAAACTATATCTGGATTAATTTCCCTGTCGGCATAAAGGGCACCGAAGTTTCAAGATTACAAGTATTTCCTAATCCGGTACGCGATAAATTGCATTTTGGCATTGCCAATGCCGTTAATTTCACCATCCATATTTACAATTGCTATGGGGTATTGGTAACCTCACAGATAGCGGATTACAATAATGTAATTGACCTTCAAAAATTGGCTGCAGGGGTATATATCCTGGAATTAAAAAGCTTAGCCGAATGCTATACCACCCGATTTACTAAAGAATAACAAACGCCCCATACTATGTTATATTCTAACTCCGCTATTCTCATCGCCATCGCGCTAAACCTATTAGCACTTATTTATAAATTTTACCCGCCGAAAAAAATAAACAGATACTATGGGTATCACATGAAATCTTCGATGCGAAATCAGGATACCTGGACAGAGGCCAATACCTATGTTGGAAGGCTCCTGCTTTTGTTAAGTATCTTTTTCTTAATTGCCGCTTTGGTGAGTAGTACACTAGCCCATTTCGGTCTCCAGGAGTTGGGGCTCTTCGCATTGGTTCTCATCTTGTCGTGTGCAGGGTTATATTGTCTTACCGAAATGCATATGAAAAATGTTTTCGATGAAAACGGGAAGAGAAAATAAACTTCGAATCCAATTGGTTCGTTTTATAATCTTACAAATCACATAATATATTCAATGAATTTGGAACGATTTCGATACTAAAAAGGTCACGTACCAGCCTCGGCTCACCATCAATATGCATCGGTGTATTCTCTTCCAAAATAAGATTTACTTTCTCGGCTTTATAAGTAACGGCCTGTGATGATTTTTGAATCGTTTTCGACAGTAATCGGTAAGTTAATTGTATGATATTTCTATAGTTTAGATGTTTAATAATGGTGACATCCATTTTGCCATCGGCGATATCTGCTGTGGGAGCGATGTAAAAGTTATTGCCCCATTGGGAAGAGTTGGCAATGGTAATAATAGCCGCCTTGTCGGCAAACACTTGCCCATCAATAGATAAGGTATAAAATTGTCTTTTGTAATTCGTAAACTGTTTCAAGGTGGCCGCTACATATGTTTTTAAACCACGATTAGGGAGCTTGCTAAAGTGATGCGCTACAAAGGCATCGAACCCAACTCCGATACAATTCACGCTATACTCATCATTAATTTTAATGGTATCAATGCGTGTAACGTTTAGTTTATTGATAAAAGCAATCGCGCTGCTTACCTTTAACGGAATATGAAGATGTCGTGCCAAGCCGTTACCCGATCCCAAGGGTAATATACCCATAATAATATGGGTATGAATAAGGCATTGTGCTACCTGATTCATGGTTCCATCTCCACCGGCAGCTATAATAATATCAAATTTCTCTTCTATTGCTCTACGTGTAATTTCTCTTGCATTAAGTTCCAGAGAAGTATAAAAAAGCTCCGGCTCAAATAGTGTCCGATCCAAATTCTTTATAATAAGCTCCGGTAGTTTTCTTTTGCTTAGACCGCCAGAAATAGGGTTTACCACGAACAATATTTTTTTACGCAAGGTCATAAATTGTTTTCAAAAGTAAATAAAAAACCCACGGTCAATACCGTGGGTCTCACTATTTTATATTTAAACGGATTACCAAATTTTCAGTCTTTCGTTTTCTGGTTTCCACATCGCATCGCCTTCCTTAATTCCAAAGGCATTATAAAAAGGGGTGAAGTTCGTTAATGGCCCATTACAACGGTACATACCTGGCGAATGTGGGTCGGTATTGATACGCAATGCGGCTGCTTCATCGGTTATGTTATTACGCCATATTTGCCCCCAGGAGAGAAAAAATCGTTGATCCGGAGTAAATCCAAGAATCTTATCTGTAGCTTTTCCTTGTGCCGTTTTCTTGAATGCAGCATAGGCGATACTAACACCTCCTAAATCGGCAATATTTTCGCCTTGTGTTAAACTCCCGTTAATGTGCATGGAATCTAAGATGGTATATTGATCATATTGTTTCACTACTTGCTGTGTTAAGGCATCAAACTTTTTGCGATCTTCATCCGTCCACCACGTTTTCAAATTTCCATCGGCATCATACTGACTTCCCTGATCATCGAAACCATGTGTCATTTCATGACCGATTACCGCACCAATACCACCATAGTTTATGGCATCATCCGCATCAAATTCAAAGAATGGGAAATGCAATATTCCGGCAGGAAATACAATCTCATTAAAGCCTGGGTTGTAATAGGCATTAACGGTTGGAGGACTCATGCCCCATTCGGTTTTGTCGATAGGCTTTCCTATCTTAGCGATCATACGCTGGTATTCAAATTTGCCGATCGCACGTAAATTTAAACTGTAAGAATTCGGTACGATCTTTACACTGCTGTAATCACGCCACTTATCTGGATAGCCAATCTTCAACATAAAGCCATTGAGTTTTTTTAATGCCTTCTCTTTGGTTGGGTTACTCATCCATTCCAATGCTGTAATATGCTCACCAAAGGTTTCTTGAAGGTTCTTCACCAATCCGAGCATGCTTGTTTTCGCTTCCTTATTAAAATATTTGTTTACATACAATTCTCCTAAAGCTTCGCCCAAACCACCATCAACGGCTTGTAATACTCGTTTCCATCGTGGTTTCATCTCCTTCTGACCACTTAACGCTTTACCACTGTATTCAAAGTTCGCCGCTATAAAGGCTTCGCTCATATACGGTGCCGACCCTTTTAAAGTGTGCCATATCAAATAGGTTTTCCAATCAGCCAAGTTCGTGCCTTTGATTTGTTTACTCACCTCTAAATAATATTTAGGTTGTCCAACAATGATTGAATCTTGCGCAGGCACTTTGAAATTATTCAGGATGGCCGTCCAATTTAAATTGATCGTTTGCTTGTTCAAATCGACAATTGAAATTTTATTATAATTGGCCTCAGGATCACGCAACTCAACAGGCGATTTGCATGCTCCGGCCAATTTCTTTTCTAAGGCATATACAGCAGCGTATTTACCCTCGGCATCTTTCTCGCCAATTAAATTAAAAAGTGTTACAAAATATTTTTTATACGCCTCGCGTATTTTTTTTGTCCGGTCGTCGTCTTTAAAATAATAATCTCTATTCGGCATACCGATGCCTGCCTGCCATAACTGGGCTGCGATCTGTGTACTGTTTTTCGCATCCTGATCGGCATAGAATCCTATTAATGGGTTACTCCCTTCCAACTGTTGCAGGCACAATTCATTAATTAGGTCATCCGTGGATTTAATCGCATGGATACGTTCCATATCCGGAATGATATCTTGGTAGCCCCGACTTTCCAATAGAGTGCTATCCATTCCACTTTTATAAAAGTCGGCCACTTTCTGCTCTATCGTACCTTCTTTATTTTGCTTACCCGAATACTCATCAAGTAAATCATGTAGCGCTTTGTAGTTAAACTCTTGGATCTCACTGAAGCTACCCCAGCGGCTTTCGCTTGGTGGTATTGGATTATTCTTTAACCAAGAACCATTGGCATACGAATAAAAGTTTTCTGATGGTTTTACATTGAAATCGAAGTTTGCCGAATCAATGTAATTGCGTTTTTTAACGGCCTCTTGGGTTCTTTCTGAACCACAGGAAGTGAGCACCGTTAGAACACCTAAAACAAGAAATAGTATAAAATATTTTTTCATGATAATGTAAAATAAGGTTGCAATAATAAACGTTATCGTCACGATTTCAACCATTTTTACGATTAATACATTTACTTTTTGCATTTATACCTCATAAAGGGTTAGACTAAACCACTTCAAAAATCATGAAATTTACCATCCTCACCACCCTTCTATTCTTTGCCTTTGGTTGCCAATTAATGGCTCAAACCCATTTAAAGTTAAGTGATGCCATGGCGAAAGGTTATATAAAACTCAACATAACGGGTAACGATGGGCATATTGGAAAATGTGCAACGCTGCAAACAGAGAACACCACAACACAAACATTAGATATTGATATCGATTGCGGACAAAAAATTCAGTGTAGCGACAGTTCCGCTCAGAACCTTATTATTACCCAAAGCGAACATGTGAGACTAACTCCTAGAAGGATTGTGGCAACGGCGGTATATGCTATGTGTATTAATGCGCATAAAGCTTCTCCAGGAAGGATTGCGTTTCGACTTGGCACCATGGCTCAAGGTGCATTATTGCGCATTTCGCAGTTCATTGAGAAAAAGAAATACCAGAATAGCAATGCCCAAAGTGCCGTATGGACCATTACCGACAACCTTGACATCGCTTCCATTGGAAGTAGCGAAGGCAATGATTACGCCATGACCAACGAACTACGAGGATTTGTAGCCAAAGAAAAAAAGATAATAAACTACCCAAAGGCAAAACCAAAGGTTCGAAAAGAAATGATTATTGAAGGTACGTTCGATCAAATTATTACCACCAGAGCCATGGTGCAGGTTCTTTTAGTTGATGCTAACCGAAAAACGGTAAACTTATTTCTTAACGAAACCAAACAAGCTGGAATTCTAAGGATAAACTACCGCATAAAAAACACCGATTACAAAGCAGGTACCTATTACATAATATTGCGTGTTGGAAACAAAGAAATGAAACGCGAGTTGATGGTACTGGAATAAGCACATTTTCTTACCTTGCCTAGTTATTCTTAAGACTAGAACAGAAAAACGTATTTTTGCATCAAATCATTAATTCGACTGTAAAAATATGTGTGGCATCGTAGGATATATTGGTAGCAAGGAGGCATACCCCATTTTAATTAATGGCTTAAAGCGATTAGAATATCGTGGGTACGATAGTGCTGGCGTAGCACTGCTGGATACTTCACTAAACGTATATAAGAAAGCCGGAAAAGTTTCAGAGCTTGAAGTACATGTAGCGAATAAAAACACCTCTGGAACCATAGGCATCGGTCATACCCGTTGGGCCACCCACGGAGAGCCCAATGACCGTAATGCCCATCCTCACCTAAGTCAGGATGGCACATTGGCTATTATACACAATGGCATCATTGAAAATTACGCTTCTATAAAAGAAGCTTTAATAAAAAAAGGGCATACGTTTAACAGTGATACCGACACAGAAGTGCTCATTCATTTTATTGAAGATATACGTGATAATGCAAAAGTAGAGCTTGAAGAAGCCGTGCGCTTGGCCTTAAATGAAGTAGTAGGGGCGTATGCTATTGCCATCGTAAGTAAAAATCATCCGCAGTTGTTGATTGCAGCTCGTAAAGGCAGCCCCTTGGTGGTGGGAGTAGGGATTGACGAATATTTTATTGCAAGTGATGCCACTCCTATTATCGAATACACCCGTAATGTAATATACCTCGAAGACCGTGAGATTGCTATTATCAATAATCTAAAATTAGTAATTAAAAACATTGATGATAACAAAATAAAAAAGAATCCTTACATCGAAGAATTAAATTTAAGTATTGAGAGTATCGAGAAAGGAGGGTATGATAATTTCATGCTGAAGGAAATTTATGAACAGCCTCGTAGTATTTTAGATAGCATGCGTGGACGTATCAATGCCAAGAACGGTACTTTTCAAATGAGTGGCTTACGTGAGTATGAACATAAGTTTATCAATGCCAAACGAATTATTATTGTAGCCTGTGGCACCAGCTGGCATGCCGGTTTGGTGGCTGAATATTTGTTCGAAGATTTTGCACGCATCCCTGTTGAAGTAGAGTATGCCTCGGAGTTTCGCTATCGCAACCCGGTGGTGGGTGAAGATGATATTGTGATTGCTATTTCTCAAAGTGGAGAAACGGCCGATACCCTAGCCGCCATTGAATTGGCTAAGAG
>CANNQU010000002.1 GCA_947507965.1 Bacteroidota bacterium | reverse complement strand
GGAGCTATTCTGATGGTGGAATTAAAAAACCGAGTAAAAAATCCGTTCCATCCATAAATCCAACAAATCCGTGATTCAAACGATGAAGGGTGCAAAAGATGTCTGAATCGCGGATTATGCGGATGGTGGGATTACGCGGAATAAAACAGTGAGCTATTCTGATGGTGGAATTAAGAAACCGAGTAAAAAATCCGTTCAATCCATTAATCCAACAAATCCGTGATTCAAACGATGAAGGGTGCAAAAGATGTCTGAATCACGGATTATGCGGATGGTGGGATTACGCGGAATAAAACAGGGAGCTAGTATGAATGGAGCATTAAAACATAATGATTGAAAACAAATCGGCGCAATCCATGAATCTGTATAATCCGTGATTCAAACGACGAATGAAGGATGCAATAATGGTCTGAATCACGGATTATATTTTTTTTAAATCGGCGATCGCATGGTTAAGTTTGTGAAGGTGTAGGATGAAAAAATCGATTATATTCATCTACTCCTTCTTTTCTTTTTATTATTTTTGCCCATAACATGAAAAAGTCTATCTATCTAATCAGTGCGATTGCACTCTTTTTATTCGGTTGTAAGTCGTTTAAATACCCTACCAAAGATCTGAAAGGAGAGCGTCTGCATTATATCCAGATAAGCACAAATTATGGGAATATGATTGTGAAGCTCTATAATGAAACGCCGAAACATCGCGACAATATGTTGGCGCTGGCGAAAATTCACTATTACGATAATACCCTATTTTTTAGGGTGATAAAGAATTTTATGATGCAGGGCGGTAGTTGCGATACACGGAATGCCCTTCCGGGAATTGCTTTAGGTAATTGCGATAGTAACTATACCGTTCCCGCAGAAATTTTACCGGGTATTTATCATAAAAAAGGAACCCTTTGTGCCGCCCGCGATAATAATCCGGCCAAGGCTTCCAGCGGTACTCAGTTTTATATCGCTCAGGGTAAAGTATATTCGGAGGTAGAATTGAGGGCTTTTGCTGCAAGCAGAAACATCACACTTACCAATGAACAAATAAATACCTACACCACCATTGGAGGAATCCCGCAACTAGATGGTCAGTATACGGTTTATGGGGAAATTGTAGAGGGGATGAACGTGGTAGATAGTATTTGTAACAGCCCAACAGTGCAATACCTTAACGACCGTCCATTGCACGATGCCACGCTTTCAATCAAGGTGTTGAGATAGGCGGGGCTTTTTTTGTATGAATTTTTATTCCGTCTTTTTCTTTTTCTAAAATCTAATTATTGAAACTCTTCAATCACCCTGTTTTATGTAATTACTATGTAACCTACCGTTGCAATGCAAAATGTAGCTTTTGTGATCTATGGGAGAAACCATCGCCGTATATTACGATTGAAAATGTAGAGCAAAATTTAATTGCACTCAAGAAATTGGGTGTTAAGATCGTTGACTTTACAGGAGGTGAGCCTCTACTGCACCGACAGATAGATGCGTTTTTCGCACTCGCTAAAAAGTATCAATTCATTACTACGCTTACTACCAATGCATTATTGTATCCTAAGTACGCCGAGAAACTTCGAGGCCTCGTTGATATGCTCCATTTTAGTTTGGATAGCCCCATCCCAGCAGAGCACGACAAAAGCAGGGGCGTCGCATGCTTTGACAACCTGATTAAAAGTATTGCACTGGCAAAGTCCTTTAACGAACGCCCGGATATTTTATTTACCGTTCATAAAGGAAATATTCATCAGATACAACAAGTTTATGAAGAGATTTCTAAACCGAACAACTTAATTTTGATTTTAAATCCGATGTTTGAATATAACGAGGTAGGAAGCGAATTAAACACCACAGCATTGGCCGAATTAAAAAGATGGAGTAGAAGAAAGCTGGTGTACCTCAATAACGGCTTTATAAAATTACGAGAAGATGGTGGTAATCAAATCGCGAAACCGGCATGCAAGGCTATGAGTACCACGATCGTAATCTCTCCTGAAAACAAAATGATGATACCTTGCTATCACTTGGGGTTAGAAGAGATTGAAATTGATAATAATCTATTTGAATTGAGGAGCTCAAACGATGTTAAAGGGCAAATTAAAAAGGAAGGTACTCATGAGAAATGTCAGGGGTGTACGGTGAATTGTTATATGCAACCAAGCTTTGCCACCCACATCAATAAATATTTTTGGCACGCACTGCCTTCTACGTTAAAGTATAGTTTGGAAAAGAAGATGTGGAAAGCGTGGCATTCGTTTTAGTCTCTTTTTTTATTCCTTATCTTTGCAATACGCAATGGAATTAATAAAACAAGATATCAGGGCCTTATCATTAGATGAAATCAGGGCCTTATTTCTCAGCCTCGGACAGCAAAAGTTTCGTGCCAAGCAGGTGTATGAGTGGCTTTGGCAAAAAAGCGTTCATCGTTTTGATGAGATGACGAATCTATCCAAGGAATTACGTGAAACACTGAACAATAATTTTGTAATCAATAACGTTAGTATAGAAAAACGGCAAGTGAGTAACGACGGCACCATAAAATCAAGATTTCAACTCCACGATAATTATTTTGTGGAGGGGGTGCTCATACCCGATGGAGAGCGGATGACGGCCTGTGTAAGCAGTCAGGTGGGTTGCAGTCTTGCCTGTACTTTTTGTGCTACGGGTAAAATGGAGCGTATGCGAAACCTTAACGCCGATGAAATTTATGACCAGGTGGTTCATATCCGAAATCAGGCAGCACAGCACCATCATAAACCGCTATCTAATATTGTGTTTATGGGCATGGGTGAGCCGTTATTGAACTATAAGAATGTTATGGCAGGAATAGATAAAATAACGTCGCCTGATGGACTAGGAATGGCTGCATCCAGAATCACCGTGTCGACAGCGGGAGTAGCCAAAATGATAAAAAAGCTAGGTGATGATGCGGCCCGATTTAATTTAGCGCTTAGCCTTCATGCAGCCTCTGACGAAAAGCGCGACAAAATAATGAATATCAACGAAACGAATAATCTGGAGACTTTAGGAGAGGCATTACGCTACTTTTATCATAAGACAGGGAGCAGGATTACCTTTGAATATATTGTTTTTGATCATTTTAATGATAGTTTGGAAGATGCAGAACACCTTTACCAGTTTAGCCGTAATGTGCCTTGTAAAATTAACTTAATTGAATATAATCCGATTGGAGATGGATTGTTTGAGAATGCTTCGATTGATAAAATAGACCAATTTCAATTATATTTGCAGAATAAAGGTGTGATTGTAACCGTAAGAAGAAGTAGAGGGAAAGATATTGATGCCGCTTGTGGGCAACTGGCCAATAAGGAATAACTAGAAAACATATTGATGACATTAGCTATACGAATTTTAATATTTTTTTATCATGAAACGTATTCGTATTTCAATTTTATTTTTAATGGGCATGTGTCTATTTCTAGCTTCTTGCAGCAATAGTCAACATCCCAAAAAGTGTAATGGAAGTAGAGGAACGAAAGTGCCAATG
Source organism: Bacteroidota bacterium (assembly GCA_947507965.1). Classification (GTDB taxonomy): domain Bacteria; phylum Bacteroidota; class Bacteroidia; order UKL13-3; family UKL13-3; genus CAINMV01. The sequence continues at coordinate 92,860 of CANNQU010000002.1, read as the reverse complement.
GGGATTATCTAGTTTTTAATTTACGCTTTTTATTTACCAATCAGCATCTTCCACCAAAATAACGGATTTCGAAACTGCGCGCGCAAATCCATGTCCTCAAACATACAACTGATGGTGTTTCGTAGGGTTTCACTACGATGTGCCCTATTCACCACAAAATTAAATAAGCGATTGTTTTTACTCAGCTTTTGTAATGTGTGACTTAGTTTTAGTTCATTCCACAACCGGTGGTAAACAGCTGCGTCGTAGTGGTGGGCAAGAAAACGGGCAGTGAAATTTTTCTCGTCGATTGCTCTTTTTATCGCCTGTGCAGCAAAGTAACCACTGTATAAGGCGTTGCCAATTCCTTCGCCGGTAAATGGATCAATGAGTGAGGCGGCATCACCGGTTAAAATATAGTTATCACCGCTGATGCTTCTTTTTTTGCTTCCTAGTGGTAGCCCCCAACCATGAATCTTCCCTTCTGGAGTGGCGTTTTTAAATCGATCTTTTATATTCGGATTTTGTGCAATCGCCTTAAGCATTTGCTCTTTTAGGTTAACCTTGTTTTTACTCACTGATGATGAAAGCATTCCTGCGCCTACGTTACAGGTGCCATCACCCAAGGGGAAAATCCAGAAATATCCCGGTAAAAGCTCGTCTAAAAAGTGCAATTCGATAAAATTCTGTGGGTGAAGATTGCTAACATTTTGATAGTATGCTCGTATTCCAGCGCAATAGTGTTTGGACTCAAACGGACGGTTTACGAACGTTTTTTCTACCACACTCCGATCACCATCACAGCCTATAATGAGATCGAATGGAATGGTTTGTTTTACCCCATTCTTCAAATAGGTAAGCAAATTGATCGTGTCCTCCTTTACAATAGACAGTACTTCTGCCCCTGTTATGAGTTCAGCATAATTGGGGTCGAGTTGTTGCACCATAAAATGGTCGAAATGCATGCGCCGGCTTATAAAACCCGGAGCATGAGGCTCCTGGCTGCTGTTTTTTTTAAAAGGGATATCGAGTGCTTTGCCATTGGGTGCAACAAATTTTACGCCCCAGCTCCCTAAAAAATTGTTTGGGTTTTGCGTCATTTGATGAATAATATTTTCATCGTATTTCTTCAATACCTCTACTACTTTCCCACTCAAGGCATCACCGCAAATTTTGTCGCGTGGAAATAGGCCTTTCTCCAAAATAAGATGTGGAATTTTATGCTGAGATAGAAACAAGGAAGTACTGCACCCCGCCGGACCGGCACCTACGATAACGACACGTTGTGAATACAAATTAGGAAGTTATTATTGTAATTAAATTGTTGAGCATAAAAGAGCTAGGTTAAAACGACTTCTATCAACCGGCCATTTTCACTTCTTACCTCTACATGTTCCTGTAACGTAGTGGCAAGGCTCATTCCTACAAAATCGGCCGCAATAGGAAAGGTACGGTGATTCCGGTCGATAAGTACCGCTGTTTTTATCTTTTTCATCGGTTTTTTGAGAAAATGATGAACGGCAGCAATTAAAGTACTTCCACTGTTAAGCACATCATCGATGAGAACAAGGGCTGTGTTTTCGATACCTGCATCGTTACAGCTGATGGCGTGCTTGAAAGGGTTTGACTTTTCGACGACCACCTCAATCAAAGATGTTTTAATGGGGCAGATGGTTTTAAAAAAGGTATTGATTTCTTTGGCTAGAAGATAACCATTACCATTTACTCCGGCAATAACTAACGTTTCCTCATCCTGATGCTCCTCAAAAAGCTGATAGGCAATTCGCTGTATTTTTTGCTGTAGCTGTTGGGTGTTTAATATAACGCTTTCCATAATTTGAAAGTACAAAAAAAGCGAATTATTTCGAGGTTTTGGATGTTAAATTGAAAAGAGCAAAAATCCTTATCTTCGCGGGTACTATGACTGCCTATAAGGTTTTATTGTATTATTTCTATACGCTAATGGAAGATCCTGAAGGGTTCGCCGTGAAGCATCTGAAATACTGTAAAGAGCTGGGATTAAAAGGTCGTATTATTATAGCCGGAGAAGGATTGAATGGAACCGTGAGCGGAACCACTGAAGCCTGTGAAACCTACATGCGTTCCTTGAAGGAAGATATACGTTTTGCCGGCATTGATTTTAAAATAGATGACGTGGCAGAACATGTGTTTCATAAAATGCATGTGCGTGTTAAACCCGAAATTGTACACCTTGGAGTTCGTGGTGAGAAGGCCCTCGACCCCAATAAACTTACGGGTATACATTTAACACCACAAGAGTTTTTAGAGATGAAAGATCAACGTGATGTGGTCGTGGTGGATATGAGAAGTGACTACGAATATGAGTTAGGGAAATTCAAAGACGCCGTTACTTTGAATTTAGAGAATTTTAGAGATCTCCCACAGCATCTTCATCAGCTAGAGAAATACAGAGATAAAAAAATCATAACGTATTGCACCGGAGGCATCAAATGCGAAAAAGCAACAGCTTTATTACTTGAAAGTGGATTTAACGACGTTTATCAGCTGCAAGGAGGGGTGATAAAATATGCACAGGAAACCGGGGGCGTTGACTTTGAAGGAGAGCTCTATGTATTTGATGGAAGAATTAAAGTGGACGTAAACAAAGTAAATCCAACGGTAATCTCAAAATGTTTTGTCTGTGGCACGCCTTCTTCTCGTATGGTAAATTGTGCCAACCCTGATTGCAATATTCATACAACGATTTGTTTAACGTGCGCGGTTCAATTTGATGGGGCCTGTAGCACGACCTGCAAGGAACATCCTCGAAAGCGTCCATATAACGAAAAGGGCTATTATCCCAAACCAGCCGTCGATTATTTATAATGTTGTTGGTTTACCCGAAGATGATGTTCAAACGATTTGTTCCAACGGCTCTAAAAAAACCATTTTGGTGGCTATTCAAAGCCCCACAACATAGGTTGGGATTATTTGTTTATTGGGTTGAAATCAAAGGGCATCTTATATTGCTTCTAACTAAATTATTTTCTGGTAAGCATAAAAACCTACGGCCCATTACGATCTGCGTTTCTAATAAAAATAGATCAGATGCATTGATAAATTATTTATCAGAAAGCCTGCTACAAGCGAAATACAGAAATTTAATATACCTGAGTGTTTATGATTGTGGTAGCGATGATGCAGACGAGTTGGCAACAACGTTAAAAAGCAAATGGGGAGAACACCTCTATTATGAAACTAAATTCATGCCTTTCGCAAGAAGTAAAGCCATGAATTCTGCCGTAAGAAATGCAATAACAGAGCATGTTTTCATTACCGATGCTGATGTTTCTCTACCCATCGATATTGTTGAAAAAGTGAATTTGTTTTCGGCAAATAACCGTATTTGGTTTCCCGTTTGCCAGGCCTATAATACAATTGAAGAAACGAGTAAAAGTTGGTATACGGAAGGGAAAGGAATATTAGCCTGTACTAGAAAGCAATTTGAAGAGGTTGGTGGATACGATGAAAACTTTATTACTTGGGGCGGAGAAGATACCGACCTATGGCTTCGCTTTTGGCAGAAAAACTATTTTTGTTGCCGTACAAACGAAAAGAATTTAATCCATCATTGGCATCTTTCTGTTGACGGGGCTGCAAAACAATGGCATGAAGAGAAATGAATTGCCAAGCCAATACTACTCCAACAAATCACATAGGAGCTGGTTGTATTGATAAGGATCGTTTGGTTTCATTTTAATCATCTTCTTCAAAACAGCTAACCGTTTATCGTCGTTAATTGGTAAGCTTTCAGCCAAAAATGCCATCTCCGTTAACACGAGTTTTTCATTCTCATTATATTTTATCCCTCTCCCTGTTTTCATTAGAAATCTTTGGATGCAAGCGTCGGCCGCTTCCTTACGGTTTCCGTTGAATTTTTGGCCAATCATTTTTGTTATGGTATGGGTAAGGTCATATATTTTCATGGGTGCTTTTAGGCTTTGCATTAATGCCAAATTGCACTCCGTGAAATGAAGTAATGTTTTTGGTGTTGTTTTATAACCAGGTCTTGCTTTTATTTTCTGATGCTCTTCCTGAGCTATTTTTAGAATAGATTTTTCCACTGGCCGAAATCCATGACGATAATAAAACCAGAATGCCCCCGATTTTATACCATCCGGATTATCTCTTCCATATTGGTATGGCTCCACCTCGAAACAATCAATTTTTAGTGCCTGGCGATATACTCTAAGTAATTGGCACATCATAAATCCAGACTCTCCCCCTCTAAAGGGTTCGAAAATATTGAGACCAAACATGGCCGACCTGCCGAAAACCCAGCTCCCGCCATAGGCTGCAGGGAATCCATTTTTAAATAACGTATATCCAATGTATGATTGCAAAGACATTTGTCGATTGGGGGTCATCCCATAAATGGCAATTGAAATACCATGTTCAAGCTCGTATAGTCGCAAACTGTTTTCGTCCATATACGTTGAGGGGTCGGTTTCTCGAAGGGTTAATACCAGCGATTTTTTGATAATATCAGCGATTTCAATTCGTTGTTTCTCGTTTGTTTTTTTCGGTGGAGGGAGCCTTTTATTGTACCATATTTCAGGTTCAAAATGTTTCAACAATTGAGTATGAAAGAAGGTCTTTTTTATGGGAATTCTATTAAATGAACTAGAAAATCTTCTGTTATTAAGCGTGATTTCTACATACAATTTTAGCGATTCCCATAAATGGTCTTTTACAAGAAGCGTTGTATTAAGCGTGCTAAATTGATCCAGAATAAAGTTAAGTCGCTCTTTTTTACGTACATATAAGGCGTCAAGCAAAGCCTCACTACCCATACCGGCAGTTGTTAACTCCTGTTCTAATGGAGGCAAAGTAATGGCAAGCATTGTATTTAAATCCAGTTCAGAAAAGGAATCGATGGTAATCGTACATTCCGGGTTGGTTTTCATCCACAGCAATAAGTCATGAGAAAAATGTCTAATGATATTTGTATAGGGAAGGCCGGAATCAAGAAGGTCATTGGGAGGTGCATGAGCTGTTTTTTGTAGGTATTGTCCGATTCTGTGAAACTCCTTTTCTGTACTATTTTTTATCCGTTCATTTTCGGGATGGGCAGCGATAAACAATAATAGCTCATGATAATCTAATATTTTCTTTGTATTGGTTAATGGTAGGGAACTCAACATTTCCAGGATCGATGCTTTTTCATCGGCTCGTGTACCATCATATATAAATATTATTTTCCTCAGTTTATCGAGGTACTGAGTAATAGGGTTTCTCATAGCTACGAAAATAGAAAACACTTTATACTTTCAACGCACAAATATCAAAATACAAAAAAAGCGAACAAATTTTGTCCGCTTTTTTAAAATAGGTTGAGTAATTCGATTGTTAACCTTTGATTACTACCCCAGTGGCAAAAAATCGCCAAGCCATTTTGGGTTTCGTGATGGCATCAATTTCTGCTTTCGATTTGCCGGCATCTTCTAAGTAATGTCTTTGTTGTTTCACACTTACTTCTCTGTATTTAGGAGTTCCATAAAACACTAAACTAGAGCCAGTGGCGGTAGTCATCGGAATGCCTACTTCCTCAGCATTGTCATCAGCTGAAACAATTTTTACAAAGATATCGCCTCCGTTTCCGTCTTCTGCATTAAACCAGCATCCTTTTTTCTGACATACTTGGGTTATAACAGCCTCCACAGCATAATCTTTGGTGGTATCTAGTTTTGAAGCATCCTTCATTAAATCCACAAGTTTTGCAGGTGTTTTATAGTCGAAGGTTGCGCCATAAACATGGTCTTTTGAAGCAGTTTGTGCTTCTGATTTATTGCTTGTGGTGTCTTTTGTATTGTTTGCTGCATTCGTGTCGCCTTGGTTGCAAGCCGTAATACTGATGGCTAGGATTGAGATAATGAATAACTTTTTCATGATAACGTGATTTGATGGTTTAAGAGTTATAATTTTACTGTATGATTTTTAATTCGTTGATGATATTGCTTGCACCTCCCAATTTGTCGATGCAAAATAATACATAGCGTACATCCACACAAATGGTGCGTTTTAACTTCGAATCGAAATTGTAGTTGCCACTCATCGCTTCCCAGTTGCCATCGAAAGCCAGACCGATTAATTCACCCTCTGCATTGAGCACGGGACTGCCACTATTTCCACCCGTTATATCGTTATTGGTTAAAAAGGCCACCGGCATTTTTCCGTCTTTCATGGCATATCTGCCATACTCTTTATTATGGTATAAATCGACTAAGCCTTTGGGTAAATTAAACTCTTCATCACCCGGAATATATTTTTCCATGGCACCGTCTAAGGTGGTGTAATACAGGTACTTTATGGCATCTTTGGGGTCATAGTCTTCAATGGCACCATAAGTTAAACGAAGGGTAGAGTTGGCATCTGGATAAAAAGCTTTGCCTTTTTGCATCTCCATTAATCCCTTTATGTACAGGCGGCTTAAGGTTGAATTTTTGGCATTGAAGAGGTCGATGGTTGGCTTGTATTTAATAATATAGTTTGTAGAGATTGCAGAAAGGTGTATATAGGCTGGGTCTTTACGTAGTTTTTTCAAAGTAGGGTTGGTAAGAAAGGCATCGAATTTTTCTTTCGATCCAAGGAAAGATTTTGAGTAAACCATTTCCGCATATTTCTGAAAACTTTCTAAGGTCGTTGCTCCTTTATATTTGCTCAGTATCTTGGTTATAAATTCTAGTCGTTGTTCCTTTGGACAATTTTGGTAGTAGTAATTTAATAAGCGAGAAAATATTCTTTTATCAGCACTCGCTATGAAGGTGCTATAGATGGTAGAATCGTTCGCTTTTAGCTGATTCGTCATTTTACGAATACCCGCCGTATCATTTTTGGAGAGCAATGTATCTAATATACTTAACGACAAGGCCAGGGATACTAATTTTGGAGCCATTAAGCCTTCATTTAATGTAAGCGGGATTTGAATGGCAATAGGCATATACGAATTATAGAGTGTATTCATATCACCAATCAGTGTACTATACTCGGGTTTGTCGGCAGCCCACTTTTCAAATTCTGCTTCCTGGATTTTCTTTGTTTCTGAGGTGTTGTTTTTTAACAAGTCACGTTTTTCGCCGTCCCAGTTTTTCCAATAATTGGCTAATCCGGCATAGCTGGCATTCAGTCTCTGGTTGTTTTCTTTCGATTCGTTCATGGCCACTTTCCACTCATCCAAACGAATTCTACGCTCTGCCACGGCATGTGGATCAAAGATATCGGTACGATATTGAATGCCTTTTGAGAATTCATAACGTTTCGTACTGCCAGGAAATCCCATGATCATGGTAAAATCACCGGGCTTATATCCCTTGATACTGATTGGAAGAAAATGTTTTGGAGTGTATGGAACATTATCGGCAGAATATTTTGCTGGTTTATTGTCTTTGTTTGCATAAACACGCCAAACGCTGAAATCGCCCGTATGGCGTGGCCACATCCAGTTGTCGGTTTCTCCACCAAATTTGCCAATACTCCAGGGAGGTGTACCTACCAAGCGTATGTCAGTGTATCGCTCCATCAGAAACAAATAGTACGCATTACCACTAAAAAATTCGCGGATAAGGCCTTCATATTTGTTTTCTTTTGTAGCGTCAGCGATTAGCGACTTATAAATTTCTTGCAGCTTCGTGGCCCTTTGTGATTCATTTACACCCACCAACTTCTCCTGAACTAGAGTGGTTATATCTCGCATTTCACGAACAAAAGCGACCGATAAACTAGGTGCTGAAATTTCTTCATTCTTACTTTTTGCCCAATAACCATCTTCTAATAAGTCTCTTTCTTTTCCTTTACTAAAACGTAGTTCGTTGATGCTGCCATAACCACAATGGTGATTGGTAAATACCAATCCTTCGTTGCTCATTACCTCACCGGTACATCCTCCACCAAACCAAACAATAGCGTCTTTGATACTTGAGTTATTGATGCTGTAAATTTGTTCTGCCGTTAATTTACAGCCTTTCGCCTTCATTTCTGATTCGTTGTTTCCTAATAAAATAGGAAGCCACATTCCTTCATCGGGTGGTGTTGCTGCTTTCGAAAAAATAAAGGACAAGGCAAATAGAAGAAGGCTAAACTTTCTCATGATACAAAGGGTTTTAAAATTTTATAGTGCGAAAATAGGGATTTTTGGCTTATCTCCCCTGAACGAAAAGGGTGATTTTGCGTGTTCTGCCTTGAAAATTTTTTGTTAAGAAGCTTTCTAATTTAGGAAAGGGCAAGAAAGGGTGCGACTTATTCTTTTTCAAGTAATAGCAAGTCTATGTCTTTGCTCAGTTTATCCACTTCAAATTGGTCGGTACCATCCTTCATGGAACGAATACGTTGTTTTTTGTCAACTAAAATAAACCATCCTTCATGCTGGTATTCTGCTCCCGGTTTTACATTAATAGAGTCTTTGTAGGCTATAGAGAAGTATCCTTTGTTTGCCATTTTTATGATTTCCTCTTCCGGGCCTCTCACAAAATGCCATTTATCTGTTTCTGCATGATATGTTAACATAAACTTTTTTATTCGAGCTATTGTGTCCCGTTCAGGGTCGATGGTATGAGTTAAGAAAACGATATGGGGATTGGTGGCGTACTTATCATATAAACGTTTCATTTGTACGTTCATCTTCGGACAAATACTTCCGCATGAAAGAAATACAAAATCGGCCACGAATATTTTATCCTTAAAGGTTTCATTGGTAATAATATTACTGTCTTGATCAATAAAAGAAAATGGTGGAAGCGTTTGAAATAAGGTGTCAATAACTTCTTTGCCATCTACCATTTTAGAGGTTATTTCTTTATTCCCATAAACAGGCAGTTTATTGGATGTTTGGGTGCACGAGGCAAAGGTGAAAAGGGAAAGAATACAAGCAAAAAAAAAGAATTTGTACATGGTAATAGCAATTTTAATAGGATCTCAGAAGTAAAGAATTCGCTAGGTAAAGCAGCAAATTATCATACAAAAGTAGTCTAAATATTTCTGATCAATGAAAATGATGACGTTAATCTGAATTTAATTAACTTTCACAAACGGTGTAACACCGAGGATTTTATTATCAACCATAATTCGCAAATAATACGTTCCGGCAGGCAGTTGGCTTACATTAAGGGTTTCCTTATTACCGTTCACTTGCCCTTTCAATAGTTCATTTCCAGCGCCACCCAGGATGCTGAAATGATATCCTGAATTCAATGAGGTGCTGATCTGTAATACGTCTTTCGCCGGTTGAGGGGTAATCGCTACAAAGATATCCGGTGTGTTATTTTCTACCACACGTAGGTTACTATACTTAAAAGCCTCGTTAAAATCTTGCTGCTTTAAACGGTAATAGAGTACCCGTTCATTTTCCAGTGCTTTGAGGTCTAAATATGAATAATTCGTCTTGTTGGTGCTCGTTCCTTTGCCTGTTATAAAGCTAATCTTATCCCAGTGAATAGCATCTGAACTGCGTTCGATGGTAAAGCCGGCGTTATTTATTTCCGAGGCGGTCGACCAGGTGAGTTGCACGTCATTTTCTTTTTTTGTGGCATAAAAATCAAGAAGTTCGACGGGTAGAATAGAGACATCTACCCCTGCACTAAAACCAGAGAAGCCTGTGGTGAACGAGGCGGTAATCGATGAGTCGAATGCACCATATAGTGCTCTACTTGTGGACGTTCCATAAACGCCGTTGACGATGGTTCCACTGGCAATATTGATCGGGCATTTTACAATATTTGCACTGCTAAAACTGTTTCCTGTAATGGCCCTCCAACCAGAAATTTCGGTGGCATCGAAGTACAGTTTTGAAGAGTAATTTCCGGTCACATTATTTGTTGTAGGAACAATGGCTAGCGTTTTTTGGAATAATCTTCTGGAGGCAAGGGTATTGGTAGAATAATTCAATGCACCTGTTCCAGCATTGTCAATGGTAACGGTCGTTAGTCCGTAATCGTGCCCAGAACCATTAACTAAGGTAGCCATTATTTTACCGTTAGGCGAATAAAAATCGACTGTAGCACTAGCTCCAAAATATTCCGATTTGGAAGTGGTCGTCGTTTCCACAAAATAATTGGCGTTGTTCGAAGTGCTACTTGTAATCGTAAAATCGTCAATCATAAAACCATCTTTTGCATACGCTGCCGCCGAATATCCCGATGCTACCGAAAATACAATTCGGAAGGCAACACTTTTATTTCCTGCAAGAAAAGAAACGTCTCTGCTTGTAACTTGATTGGAGTAATTATTGGTCCATCCGGTTTGGTCTGCAAAAATAGTATTCGTAATCGGACAGGATATGCCATTGATTAATCCACGATTATACCAATTGGTTCCTGCACCATCATCTGCACCTAATCGAATCCAGGTGGAGCCCAAATCGGTCGAATATTGCACTTGCACTGCAAATGGGGCATTACAAAAAGCAATCTCCATACTTTTTTGAAAATTTAGCGTATAGGTACCTGCCTTAAAGAAGTTAAAGCATGGGCTCATCAAAGCACACGAATAATCACCAGAGGGAACATTGGCACCCAACTGTGTTTTCCATCCGTTACTCACCGAATTTAACACCGTGAGATTTCGTGTAGGAGCCCCACGCACCCATAAATTTACGCCACCTGTTACGGGCGTTGATCCAAAATAGGTAGGATTATTTTCGAAATTACCACCATTGACAGCAGTAAAGGGAGTTGCCAAATTGGGCAATATTTGAATGTAATTTGTTCGAGTAGAAACATAGAGCCCGTTAATGGTTAGTTTTACTGTTTTAAAACCTGCAGTACCGAAGGCCCAAATGGGGTTTTTTGTGGTGGCATCAACACTCCCGTTATTGTCAAAATCCCATTCCCAACTCGTCGCATTGGAACTTCCATCAGTAAATTGGATGGGGGCTGTAATATATGCTGTAAGAAGGTTCGACGTAAAATCTGCCATGGGTGCCTTGTACTTATCACTTGTAAATAAGCCTCTTCCATGGGTTGCTGCAATAATTAAGCTATCGGACGATCTTATTTTCAGCATGTCAACTCTTACATTGGCAAAGCCGGTATTACTTTGTCCCCAAGTTGGCGTCACGGCATAAATATCATTGCAAGTATAAATTCCCATGTCGGTGGCAATCATTACTTCCTTTCCAATAGGAGTAGGTACAAATAAACACCAATTAACAGGTATGTTGGGCAAGGTGCCTAGGTTATCGTCGATATCGGTCCAGGTAGGCGTGGCATTAGTGCCATTCTTGGTTATTAGTACACTATTTACTAAGCCATAATTCGATTGAGTAACAAGGATGGTATCATCGAGTGCCGCCATGTTTTTTCGTACTTCAATACAAGAGATCCTGCCTCCAAAACTAACGGTGTTGAGTAATACCGGGGCAATGGGCGATCCTGCCGTATTTGCATTGGTTACCTTATACACACTGCCGGTACTATTTCCAATATAAATTATGCTTGCGTTATTGGGAGATACTTTTATGTGCGTAATAGTGCCCACACCAGTTACCGTTAAATTAGTGCGAGTTACGGCTCCAAAAACATTCGACCATCGAGCCATGGTATTAGCACCAGCATAGGTATATAAAATATCGTTCACTCCATCTAACTCACCTGGATTCACAAAAGAGCCCGTACTATTCGAACCGGTCAGGGTGTTGAAGGTAGAAGCATTGGTAGAAACGTAATAATTATTATATACGTAAGAGGTAATTTGGTTATTGCTGTTGTTTTGATCGATATAAACAAAACATCCATCGCCTCCACTTACCGATGCAACACTGTTAACTCCGGCACTGTTAAATTTTAACGATCCATTATCCTGTGCACCACCTAAAAAATTATTCGAGCCGGCAACATTTGCTGCTGCACAGGAGTATAATTGGGTTACATTATAGTTGGTGTTGATGGTGGCGTAAGAAGGAACCGACGGCCAAGTATTGCTTAAATTGGTTGTCCTATATATTCCTCCGTCGCAACCAAATAAGGCGAATGAATTACTTCCGGGCTTAAAGGTTAAAATATGATGGTCGGAGTGCATGATCTGACCGGAACCTAAATTGGCTCCTGCGGGCATGGCAAACAACGACCAGGCACTTATTTGTTTATAGGTAGCGCCGGCATCTGTCGATTTAATATAGTCTATGGCTCCTGCATATACGGTGGTTGCAGTGAGAGGATCTACAACGATGGATAAGTCGTACCATGCTTGTGTTCGGGTAAACTCCTGACTTATGGTGGCGGTTTGATCATAAATTAATGGAAGCGTATTGGATGTCCACGATGTAGCAGCATTGGTGCTTGTGTAGAATTTACTTAAAGCACTTGTGGTACCTTGGCATAACAAATAAACATAATTGGAGTTACTTGGTGCGCAGGCTATTTCTATCCGTTGAAAGGTGCCTGCCGGCGTAACATTGCTCCATAGCGAGGTTGCAGTAGTATATTTCCAAAGCTGTCCTGAACATGAATAATACAAATCACCATTAGCCGCTAATTTTATGTCTTTCCCCGAATTGTTGGCTGTTGCAGGAATGGTGGTGGTGGTAAGTACGGCAGTCCAAGAGGTTCCTCCATTGGTAGATTTATATAAACCACCGGCTCCACCAGTAGCAAAATGTGCTGTAAGTGAAGCATAGATGGTTCCATTGGATGTAACCACCATTCGGGTAACTCCAAAATAACTGGTGGTTGCGGGTAATTGTGTCCAGTTGGTGCCGTTATCGATGCTGCGCCAAATACCTGCTCCAGAAAGCCCGTCGGCATTTCCAAAACTCTCGCCTGTACCAAAATACATGGTATCAGGGTAGCTGGGGTTTTGTACTAAGCAGGAAATGACAATATTGGAAAAGAAGTCGTTTATTTTAGACCAGGAAGGGGTTGTTGCATCGATATCAGAGCACTTGAATAGGCCCCCACCCACGGAAGCGGCGAACACTGTTTTATTGGTTACATCTTTTCTGTCAAATAGGATAGTACGTGTTCGGCCACCAATATTATTCGGCCCTCTTTCGGTCCAGTTTATACCTGAAATAACAGCTTCGCTCTGGGTTTGTTCTCCTTTCAGGTACTGATTATAAACCTCCACCAGGTTTTGTTTTGGCACTTCCCCTGTTTTTGGATCTTTAACGCGTTCGTATTCCCAATGCATCATAGCACCCGGTTCATCGGTTTGCGCATCGCCGTTTTCTTTTGAAAAGGAGGTAATACCTTTGCTAGAAGTACATCCATAAAAAAAGAATAAGCCAATAATAAAAAGGTAAAGAATGCCTTTCATCAAAAAATACAATCGATTAATTAAATAAAAAAACAAGATTTCATTAGTTGATACAAATATATGAAAATAAACAGTGAAAATTAGGGTCATCTCAAATTTGACAAAATTTTAACTTTAATTCGCATTTTTCAATAAATTGCCTTTTCAAATTTACTTTTATGCGTTATACTTTAACCCTCCTGTTTTGTTTTTGTTTAGTAAGCTGCCTGGCCCAAATAACGTTTCCACTTAATGGAGTAAAAAATGATGTAAATTCAATTTATGCTTTTACCGATGCCACCATTTATTCTTCCTTCAATACAAAACTGGATCATGCCACACTGCTAATAAAAGGAGATAAAATAATTGACATAGGCCTTCACCTTCTTATACCAAAGGAAGCAGTGGAAATAAACTGCGCTGGCCGAACCATATATCCTTCCTTCATTGATGCCTTCACCAGCTATGGAATGCCGGAGTCGAAAAGCCAAGGTAACGGAGGCAAACCACAATTTATTAGCGCTAAGAAAGGGGCCTATAATTGGAACGAAGCCATCCGCCCGGAAAATAACGCATCAGAACTTTTTACGAAAGACGGGAAAGAAGCTACTGCTTTTCGTAACGCTGGATTTGGTGCCGTTTATACCTTTCAGAATGATGGAATTGTTAGAGGGAGCGGCAGCGTGGTAACACTTAACGATTCTCGCGACAATATGTTGTTTTTAAAGCTGCAAGCTGGGGCAAATTATAGTTTTAATAAAGGTAGCAGCTCTCAGGATTACCCCAGTAGTTTAATGGGAAGTATTGCCTTATTACGTCAAACGTATTTCGATGCACAATGGTATAAGCAACAAACAGAGCAAACCAATCTTTCCCTAAAATCGTTTAATGAGTTGCAAGGGCTCCCTCAGTTTTTTGATGCCGGTGATAAATGGAACGTATTGCGTGCCGACAGGATAGGCGATGAGTTTAACGTTCAATACATCATGAGAACCAATGGTACAGAGTATCAACGTATTGCTGATGTTAAGGCATCGAATGCGATGTTCATTGTTCCCGTTAATTTCCCATCTCCTTTCGCAATCGATGATGTGTATGATGCGCAGCAAGTAACAACCACCGACCTCATGCATTGGTATTATGCACCAAGCAATTTGTATTATTTACAGCAAAACAGCATTCCTTTCTGTATTACCAGTAATGGCTGTGATGCCGAGTCATTTCTTAGGAATTTAAGAAAGGCCGTACTACGTGGATTGACGGAACAGGAGGCGTTGAAGGCGCTGACCCATACGCCATCTCGAATTTTGAACATAAGCGAAAAGGTAGGAAGTTTAAAACCGGGGATGCTTGCGAACTTCATCATCACATCAGGTAATATCTTCGATGGCAATACGTTAATTAATGAAAACTGGGTTCAAGGAGATCGGTTCGTGATTAATGAATTAAACAGGGTAGATATTAGAGGGAACTACCATTTAAATACGAAGTGGGAAACTTTTCAGATGATCGTAGAAGGCGATTTTGCAAGGCCCGTGGTTAAAATAATTAGTGATGATACGATAAACGCAAGTTTTGAGAAACAAGGGGACATTTACAATCTGAGTTTTGAGAAGCAAAAAATTCCCTATAGACTTTCTGCTTGGTTCGATGTTGAAAAGAAGGAATTTAATGGAAAGGGTGTAACGGCATCTGGTGAGATGTTTGACTGGCGTGCCTTACGTGTAGTATCCTTGATACCAGAAACAAAGGTCAATAGAATAAATGTAGATTCCATAAGCCTTAAAATGTTGAAGTATCCGTTCACCGATTTTGGTAATGTGACCCCGCCAATGCCTCAATCCATTTTGTTTACTAATGCTACCCTCTGGACCAACGAGAGGGAAGGAAAATTAGAGCATACCGATGTGTTGATTGTAAATGGCAAAATCATGGAAATTGGAAAGAATATTAAGTCTCCCAATTCACGGATTATAAATGCTACAGGCAAACATTTGACGGCAGGAATCATCGATGAACATTCTCATATTGCCATATCAGGCGATGTTAACGAAGGCACCCAAAGTATTACTAGTGAAGTACGTATTGGCGATGTGGTATGGCCGGAAGACATCAACATTTATCGACAACTGGCGGGAGGTGTTACCACGTCGCATTTATTGCATGGGAGTGCCAATACCATCGGCGGACAAACCCAGCTTATCAAATTGCGATGGGGTAAAAATGCAGAGCAGATGAAATTTGAGGGATGGGATGGGTTCATCAAATTTGCGCTAGGTGAAAATGTAA
Source organism: Bacteroidota bacterium (assembly GCA_947507965.1). GTDB lineage: Bacteria > Bacteroidota > Bacteroidia > UKL13-3 > UKL13-3 > CAINMV01. The sequence goes on along the minus strand of CANNQU010000002.1, from coordinate 77,347 downwards.
AGCAGAGCAATTGGGGCGACAGGCAGTCGGTGCGTTTCCCACAAACACGGATGGGTGTTGAACAGGTCCTATATGATGGATTTTCGCGGGCGAAAGAATATGAAATTCAGCTTAAAAACTACCATGGTGCCGGTATTTCACCACGCAGAGATTTGGAGCTGGATGCCTTGGTGGAGATTTTGAATAAAAAGCGTTTTATCACGTGCCACAGTTACGTGCAAAGTGAAATAAATATGCTCATGCAGGTGGGCGATAGTATGGGCTTTAAGGTAAATACCTTCACTCATATTTTGGAAGGTTATAAGATAGCCGATAAGATGAAAGCACACGGAGCCAATGCCAGCGCATTCGCCGACTGGTGGGCCTATAAATTTGAAGTATATGATGCGATACCGTATAATCAGGCAATAATGACTCGTGTTGGAATTAATGTGGGTATCAATAGCGATGACGCTGAGATGGCTCGAAGGCTAAATCAGGAGGCGGCGAAGTCGATGAAATATGGTGGCTTAAGTGCAGAAGAAGCACTAAAACAATGCACCTTAAATCCGGCTAAAATGTTACATATTGAAAGTCGCGTGGGAAGTATTAAAGTGGGTAAAGATGCCGACCTGGTGCTCTGGAGCGATGAGCCATTAAGTATCTATGCGAAACCATTGTATACCCTGGTTGACGGGATAATTTATTTTGATTACAGTAAGCAAGCTGAGATGGAAAAAGAAATTGCAGCGGAGCGATCTTGGCTGACTCAAAGAATGAATGAGGCCATTAAAAGCGGTGAGAAACCCAACACTGGGGTAAGCCAGCCAATGCTTTTGATGGGCTGTGAAGGAATAGAAGGGGGGCATTAATGCAATGCGTACTCTTTCCATTATAGCACAACAGGAGTGCTCGCTCCGAGAAGATAGACAAGGATTAGCTCGTATTTCTTACTAAAAGTTTTGAATTCAAATGATGGTTTGCCTTTATAAAGAGTGCCGCCAGAAAGACGACTTGAATGCTTAAATACCCTATAGCAAAGAAGTAAACAGGAAAGTCTTTGGAATAAAGAAAAAGGAAGATTATTGTTGCAATCACAATAAGTATAACCTCCAACACCAATAACCACGAATTCAATTTCATGGCATTGATATAATACTTATAAATACCCATGAAAGCAAAAGAAGCATTACCCAAGAGCAAGAAAACAAAGATGAGATAGGTGGAATTGTATTTTTCGTATGATTTGAAGCTTATTAAAATAGGAAAACAAACAAGTGCAGCAAGCAAGCAAACACTCATTAAAAGCAGTAACTGTTGGTTTAATTTCCGAATAATATTTTTTACTTCACGGTAGTTTTTGATGGCAATTTCCTTAAACAAATATTGCGAATAGGGCCCAACAATACTAGCGCCGATGATGAAAATAAAATTTGCAATATTCCAGGCGAAGCAATAGTTAGCGGTAGTTTCTGTATCTTTAATAATAGTAGTCATAAAGATTTTATCACTATTAAGGAGTGCAATATCGAGCCATCCCGTGATATGGATGAGCAGTCCAGCAGTAAAAAGGAAGTGAATATTTCGCACCATTGTTTTATGGTCAAAATGCAGCGACGAGAAGCGAATTTTGTTCTTCACAAACAGGAAAATAATGACGCCACCGTAAACCGCTGTTTGTGCCGCAAATACACTCCAGGCCTTTTGAAGAAAAAAGATCAAAGCGATGGTAAATATAGGAGTGACAATATCTGTCACATATTTTATATTTAACATTTGCTGCATTTTTAGGTGGCTATTGTAATACGTATTGGCCACCTCAATGAACTTAGAAAATAAAAACTGGCCAAACACAATAGCACAGAACGACAAGCTTTGTGGGATATTATTGATGAAGATGAAAGAACCTAGAATCAAATAGGTGACAGCAATAAAAATTGAATAATTTAAGAAGAGTTGGTGGGCTTCAACCTTCTTTCCCGAATGCAATAGTTTCGGATATTCTATGAAAAACCCACGAGTGATGGCTATTTCAAAGTAGGGTAGAAAGGTGAGCAAAATCAGTAGACGGTTGTACATGGCATAGTCGTCTTTACTCAAAATTTTAATGATCAAAAAGGCAGCCACAAACGATAGCGTTTTTGATATAATCGTAATCATTAGGTTTTGGCCAAGGATGCGTTTCATTTAGAAATAGCGAGTGATGTTCTTGCCGTTATATTGAATGCGAAAATATGTTTTAATACGGAGTTATCGTCACCTCGTTTTTTTCTACAGCTAATACATGATTGGTGTTTAATGCGAATGCATAATTCTTATCCGTATGACCCATTGGTGCATTAAAACAAATGGGGTAGGTAAAAGATTCACAATAATGCAGTACGATTTCTTCCAAAGAGAAGCCGAAATATAGCTCTTCAGGTTCGGGCTTAATGGTGCTTTTACCTATGATCAGACCTTTCAAATTTTGTAATAAGCCGGCACGATGGAGTTGAGAGAACATTCGGTCGTAGTGGTATAGATATTCATCACAGTCTTCAAGCATTAAAATACAGTCATCCGTTTTGAGTTGCGTTGCAGTGCCCATTGAATTACAAATCAGGCTCAGGTTTCCCCCAACCAAGTTCCCTTCTGACGTCCCTGGCTTGTTTTCTAAGGAGCCAGCAAAAGTGTAATTGCTTTTTTGGTTTAAAAGAATCTCCAATACGGTGATAATGTTTTCGTTGGCCACACCAAATCTTTGAACTTGAGTAAAAGTGCATGCATGGATACTCGCTACTTTTAGTTGCTGTAGTTTTAGATGTACAGCGGTAAAATCGCTAAAGCCGATAAGCCATTTAGGGTATTTTAAAAATTTTGTCCAATCGATGGAATCAAGTATTCTAACCGTACCATAGCCACCTCGTGCAAGCCAGATAGCATCAATGGTTTCATCGTCCAATAAGCTCTGAAAGCAACGAATCCTCTCTTCATCCTCTCCTGCAAAGCGATGGTGTACATGGCTCACATTAGAGGAAATAACCACGTGAAATCCTTGTTTCTCTAGTATTATTTTCGACTGTTCAATTTGTTGTTCATTGGCCGTTCGTGCGGTAGCAACTACAGCTATAATGCTTCCTTTTTTTAAATATGGGGGAGTAATCATGGAGAAGCAAAAGTATTATTAAAAGTTAAATTCATTAGGCTTTCGTGTCATAACAGAATATTAATTTACTTTTGTGACGTATGATCTTACGAACCGAGAATTTAGTAAAGCAATATGGCCGCAGAGTTGTAGTGGATGATGTAAGTATTGAAGTGCGTCAAGGTGAGATTGTTGGTTTGCTGGGGCCCAATGGTGCCGGTAAAACCACCACGTTTTATATGACCGTAGGTTTAATTAAACCCGACAAAGGGAACATCTTCCTCGATGAGGAAGTACTTACCAAGATGCCGATGTACAAGAGGGCTCAACGAGGTATCGGATATCTTGCTCAGGAAGCTTCCGTTTTTCGCAAGTTGAGTGTGGAAGATAATATCATGGCCATACTAGAATACACCGATAGAACAAAAGCCGAACGTAATGAGAAGCTGGAAGAACTGATTTCTGAATTTAGTTTACAGAAGGTACGTAAAAGCAGGGGCGATTTATTAAGCGGAGGGGAAAGAAGAAGAACGGAAATAGCTCGTGCTTTGGCCACCGACCCTAAGTTTATCTTATTGGATGAACCTTTCGCCGGGGTCGATCCTATTGCGGTGGAAGACATTCAGGCCATCGTATCGAAACTTAAAGAGAAAAATATAGGCATCTTAATTACCGATCATAACGTACATGAAACGTTAACAATCACAGAGCGTTCCTATCTTTTATTTGAAGGAAAAATATTAAAACAAGGTACTGCTGAAGAATTAGCAAATGATGAAATGGTGCGTAAAGTATATTTGGGTCAAAACTTTCAATTACGTTAAATGGAAGGTAAATTAATTCTTGTTCCCACTCCTATAGGAAATTTAGGCGACATCACCCTACGTGCTATTGAATGCCTTCGTGATGCGCATTATGTATACGCTGAAGACACTCGAAAAACAGGTATTTTACTTAAACATCTTACCATCGACAGAAAGACGTCGTCCTATCATAATTTTAACGAGCATCAAATTGTACAACAAATTGTAAAGCAAATAAAAGATGGCAATACCGTGGTATTGGTTAGTGATGCGGGCACACCGGGCATCTCCGATCCCGGTTTTCTTTTGGTGAGGGAGTGTATCGCTACTCATTTATTGGTTGAATGCTTGCCGGGTGCTACGGCCTTTGTTCCTGCTTTGGTTAAAAGTGGTTTGCCCAACGACCGGTTTGTATTTGAAGGATTTCTTCCGGTGAAGAAAGGTCGTCAAACACGGTTACTCTCATTAAAAGACGAGACCCGTACCATGATTTTCTATGAATCGCCTCATCGCATCCTGAAAACCATGCAGGAATTTAGTGCATTATTTGGTGAAGACCGACCGTGTAGTGTATCGCGTGAGCTGACTAAAATATACGAGCAAACTTTTCATGGAACACTCTCTGAAGTAAGTATAGCATTGCAAAATGGAATTGTGAAAGGCGAGTTTGTAGTCGTGGTAAAAGGGAAATAAGAGGTCATCTCTTTGCTTGCATTCTTTGCACCAAAATGTCAGTGAATCGTGGTATTTCTAAGTACTTCATATTAACTAATTTTGCGCTTCAACTTAATTCTAATGTCGAAGAAAATTTTAACGTTTTTATTTCTCTTAGGTTTGAAATCTTCGTTAGCGCAAACCGATATTGTGGTGCAATCGGGCCATGCCCAATCGGTGAATGTTATTGCCTATAGTCATAATGGGAAATACTTGCTCACCGGCGGTAGCGATAACGCCATCATTCTGTGGGATTTTAAAAGTGGCATGCAAGTTCGAACATTTACCGGGCATAGTAATGGATTAACCTGCCTGACGTTCACAGCCGATGATACCAAATTTATCTCCGGAAGTTATGATCAAACCTTGAAGATATGGGACACGTATACTGGAAGGTGTAACAATACCATTGATGGTTATGGTTACGCATTTACACAGGTAGAGATGAGTAAAAATGGACTCTTTATGGCGGCCACCAATCGTGATAAGACCTTTAGTATTTGGGATCTACGCACCGGCACACCAGTATTTCACTTCTATCAAAGCATGGCCAATTATGGCGATATGGCTGATGTTTGTTTCGATACGTGTGGTAATGTGTATTTTGCTACATGGGATGGAACGATATTCATGAAGAATGTTATTAAAGATAGTGACTACAGTCGTTTTGATACGATCCGGTTACCTTCAGAATTCGGACACCTTAATTCATTGGAAGTAACCATTGATGGCAAATACTTAATTGGAGGTTGTGACGGTACCGCTCAAACCATGGGTGATTTTTTCATTATAGAAAAAGCCACTCACAAAATGGTGTATCGAAATCAAAATTATATTGGCTCCATGGGAGCCTATTCTCAGGCAATATCTGTTTCTGCCGATAGCAGATATGTTGCCTATTGCACCGACACCGATGGCGTGCATATCATAAACCTGTTGGACTTTAGTGCCGAATTCAAGTTCCCCGTCAAAAGATGTACGGTAATAAAGTTTTCCCAGGGTGGCCTATTTTTATCCTGTGCCGAGAATAATATAGTAACCGAATATAATGTGCGTATCGGAACTGCATTGCATGAATATAAGGGCTACACCAAAGGCGTAAAAAAACTGCAGGTGAACACCGATGGTAAAATTACTTCATACCACGATCACGCTCTTGTCGTATGGGATTTGCAAACTGCCAAGGCAGAACCCATAGCCGAAAGCATTTCGAGTGCAAATGAAAATAAGTTCGCATTGAATTACGACCGAACTAAGATTGCCTACGAAAAAAACGAAAAAATTTATATCTATGATATTAAACGAAAAGTAAATACGAATGTGCTTAGTAACTTTAATGAATGGCCTCGAGATATGTTGTTTAGTAACGATGGAAACTATTTTTCAGTAACCGGAAATCAGGAAATTCTATATAATACGTCCAACTATGCTCGTACACGAGTTACTGATCCATTAGCGTATGGCTTTATTACTACACAATATTTTTCGCCCGACAACAAGCTTTTTTTGACACAAGCATTTGGAAGTGATGAATTTAGCATTTGGGATATAGCAGCAAAAAAGAAAGCAGTGATTGGTTACAGCGCTAATGATATTGGGCCCTTTGCGGTTTCTAACAGGTATATCGCCGCTATTATAAAGGATAGGCTTGGCAATTCTCAGAGTGCCTTTTTAGATGATGTAAAAAACGCCTACGATAAAGACACCGTCCGTAAGGTGGAAGATAAAGATTTTCTATACTCTTCGGCATCGCTTGATGCCCCGAAATATATTGTGGTATGGGATAGAAACACGCAACGAATTGTTAACGCTTTGAAATTACCTCGTAATAACAAGGATTCATATACGGCCACACCCGACATTACAGCATTAGATTTTGATAGTACCGGTGCGTTTATTGCCATGGCCAGCAACGATAATCTAATTCGAATTTGGAATGTAGAAACAGGTGAAATTACAAAACAGATGCTGGCTCATCATGCCGAAGTAACCAGCATCTCTTATACCAAAGGAAACAAATATTTAATAAGCAGCAGCACCGATGGGAGTATCATAATATGGGATGGTGAGACCTATGAACAACTGGCTACGATGATATTAATTGGGGCGGAAGATTATATTATCGTTACCCCCGAAAATTATTACACCTGTTCTAAGAACGGAATCAAAGCCTTGGCCTTTCGAAAGGATAATTTAATGTATCCCTTTTCTCAGTTCGATTTGAAATTTAATAGGCCGGATAAGGTTTTAGAGCGATTGAAGAGCGAGAATCTGGAACTCATTAAAGCACTAAAGGAGGCCTATGAGAAACGCTTGCAAAAATCGGGTATCAAGGAAGATAACATGAACGACGAAATTCATGCACCGGAAGTAGCCATTGAAGACATCTATGAAATTCCACTCCATGCGGTGAATCCTAATGTATCGTTTACTGTTAATGCAAGAGATGATAAATCAAAAATAAAAAGTATTCATGTTTCTATCAATGATGTGCCACAATGCAATAGCTATAAAATTGACGCAAAAAATGATGATGCCAATTATTTAGAGAAGAACATCGAAATAAAATTAATGAATGGAAGAAATGAAATTGTTGTCACCTGTATGAATGAGTTCGGGGTGGAGAGTTTGCCCGTGGCATTGGAAATTAACTATACTGATCAAAAGATAGGTAAAGTTTATTTTATTGGTATTGCCGTGGCTGATTATAAAGACACAGACTATAATTTAAAGTACACCGTTAAAGATATTAGAGATCTGGCTAAAGCACTTCGTCAGAAATATCCTGAGATTGAAATAGACACGCTGTTAAATACGATGGCAACACGTGCTAATATTTTAAAATTAAGGCAGAAATTGCTGGCAACGAATGTAAATGATATGGTGATGATGGCGATAAGTGGTCATGGATTATTGAGTAAAAAACTTGACTTTTATTTTGCTACCTATGATGTTGAATTTAAAAACCCGGAAGTTGGTGGAATTAAATATGAAGACCTTGAATCGCTCTATGATTGCATTGCAGCACGAAAGAAACTATTATTGCTCGACGCTTGCCACAGCGGAGAAGTAGATCGGGATGGGAATTTGAAAGTGGTGGATGTACTGCCTTCCGGTGTTACCGAACGACGCACTAAAGGCTCCCAGCTTTTAGAAGGTGCAGATAAACTATCACTACAAAATAGCTTTGAATTGATGCAAGATATTTTCGCCAACCTAAGCAAGGGCAATGGCAGCATTGTAATTAGTGCCGCCGGCGGGCAGGAATATGCCTTGGAAAGCGACCAATGGAGTAATGGTGTTTTTACCTATTGCGTTTTGCAAGCCTTACGCTATAACAAAGCCGATGCGAATAATAATAAAGAAACAACCATCAGCGAACTAAAAAAATATGTGAGTGCCGAAGTGATGCGGCTTACCGCAGGCAAACAAAAGCCAACCAGTAGGAGGGAGAATTTATTATTCGATTGGAGAGTATGGTAAGTTGCACCTTTGCAACGTATGATAATTGTTTTTATAGGTTTTCATTTCATTTCATTTTTCCTTTCTCATGTACTCAGTGCGCAATAAACTTATTTTGGTATTGGCGTAGGAGGCATTTATGCCCAGTATTAGCAACCCTGGCAAAAACGACCCTCTGCATGACGGTTGTAGGCAAGCGTGAGCATGAGCCAAAGCGAGAGCAGGCCATCAGGTTCGTCATGCAGAGGAGCGTGAGCATGAGCCAAAGCGAGAGCAGGCGCTTCGTGGCATCCCGGTCCATTATTCAGCGTGTCAACAATACTCGAACAGATGCCACGGGCCATTTTCCAACGCTTCACCCTGGCAAAAACGACCCTCTGCATGACGGTTGTAGGCAAGCGTGAGCATGAGCCAAAGCGAGAGCAGGCCATCAGGTTCGTCATGCAGAGGAGCGCGAGCATGAGCCAAAGCGAGAGCAGGCGCTCCGTGGCATCCGTGGCGAATGCAGAATTTGAAAGCAGGGTACTAAATTTTAGGAAATGAAATTTTATTGCTAAAGCGGATTAAATATATTTGTTTCATGATTTTGCTTTCCTTTTTGCTGGCCCCATTATGGTGCTCTGGTTCTTTGTCGGCAGTTTCATCAGCTGTATTAAATACGTCCGCGATTTCCTCGCCCTCGACATGCATTCATACCGGTTATTCCCAGCCTAAGGATTCGGTCACCTCTTTCGCCGGTAAAGCCCCACGGTTTAAAAAACATTTTGATGATGCGACCTTCGGACTTCATATCCTGTATTTGCACCCTTTAATAGGTTATGCCGCAGTCCGACAAACACCAGGTTTGGGTTTTGATATGGATGGTTTTTCGCGTAACCTTACCTCTGGCCAATATTATGGTCTGTTTTTAGGAGGTGATGCCAGTTTCGCCTTCATGGGCAAAAGCAAACAAACCGACGTTCCATTAAACACTTCAACGAGTGATACCGGGGTGTCATTTTTGCAAAACAGTTATGCCGATTTTAACTTCGTTGCTCGTCTCGAGTTTGGCAGAGGCAATATCAAGTTCTATGCTACGGCATTCACTGGATGGCGTGGGTTGTTTATCTCTCAAAAAACCCAAAGCGAAACTCAAATCGATGGCTTTACCGATTTATCTAAAAAAATATGGAATAAGAGTGTTTTGCAATGGGGTGGTGGGGCAGGCATGCGCTACCACTTTACCGATGGAATTTCATTGGATATCAGAGGCACATTTCATGATGCCGATTTAGTTATGGTTGCCAATGTAAGGCATTCAGTGTATGATTCATTCCATGAGAAATACACTTTAAAATACGACTTAATTCAACCGCAACTTTTAGGAATAAAAATAGGATGCTTCTTTAGTCTGTAGTAATAAAAGTAATTTAAAAAGAATTCAACAGGCAATGATCACGTTGCATTTTGTAGCTCTCTCCATACTAAATCGGGCTCATACCCTTTTCCAATGAGGTACTGCGCTGTTTTGTGTACCCAGTTTTTATCAGAGGAAACCTGTTTTTTTCTTTTTTCCAGTTGTTGCTGCAAGGTTTTTAAGTAGGCATCATCATCTATCTCTTTCATCGCCTCTCGAATACAGTATTCCGATATTTTTCGAAATTTTAATTGGTGTAAAATCTTTGTTTTGCCCCATTGCATCTGCCGAAACTTACTTCCAGCATAGGTTTTGGCATATCGCTCCTCATTTAAGAAGTCTTTTTCAATCAACAGAGAAAGAACATTTTCTAAGTCGTTGCCATAAACTTTTAAGCGAATCAGTTTAGAGCGCACTTCTTCATGGCATCGCTCCTGATAAGTGCAATACTTTAAGAGTTTAGAAAAGGCTTCCTCGTTTGTCATCACAATAATTTGAATTATTTATTCCATCGCTCACTGGTACGTAGTGCAAAAGTAACAAAGGCATTAATTCCTTTCTCATACATTTCGTTCCCTACGATTCCTCCTTCTGGCGTAAGTTCTTTATCGGTAAAATGAGATTCGAAATTACGAGACGAAACCACGGATTCGCAATCTAAGAAATTGATGAGCTTATTTAAGACATAGGTAATTTGTATGCAGGGCATCTTCCCTCCCTTTCCATTACTGATTCCAGCAACAGCAAATACTTTATGATCAAAAAAATGTTTGAATGGCTTACCCCCAATTTGGTGAAACATATTCACCAGTTCGGCACTTGGCATCCAGTTGTATTCGGGCGAACAAATAAATACTAAGGAAGCCTTTGAAACACTATCGATCAACTCCTTTTGAAAGTCATTTAAATGGGCAAGATCTACTTTCCCTTTATTCATAAATGGGATATCATATTTTTCAAAGTCAATGATCGTGCAATGATGCCCTAAAGGCGTTAATTTGTTTTGCAACATGCGGCTAAAACGCATCGAGTTACTCTTGTTTTGTGGGGAAGCGGAAAGGATGGCGATGTTCATTATTTGTGGTATAAAAAAAGCAAAACTAGATTAATTTACTTCTTACATAGACATATAGATTAAAATGGTTTTGGCTTAAAAGAGTTTTGATCTCCTCCTCCATTTTTTTTCTGTTAAAGTGTTTTACCTTTTGTTGTTGAATTAATAATAATGCCTTCTCGGCAAGAAGAATGGCTCTGCGCTCATGGTTCTGTAGGATGTTTTGGTGTAATTCAATAGCCCTAGCAAGCTCTTCTATACCTTTGTTTTGTGTTGCCATACCTTGGATAACGGGAATTTGCCAAGGGGTCAAGCTATCGTGTACCATTTTCTTTAAGTTTATCGCCATGGTTTCAGCCCCTTCACGGTCGCTTTTATTCACCACAAAAATATCAGCAATCTCCATCACACCACTTTTCAAGGTTTGCACCTCATCGCCCGATTCAGGCACTACCACCACGATGGATGTATCGGCAATGCCGGCAATCTCCACTTCGCTTTGCCCAACGCCAACAGTTTCTATAATAATATAGTCGAAGCCAAAACATTGAAGGACTTGTACTACCTCAATTATTTTGCCGCACAATCCACCCAACGAGCCACGTGTGGCCATGCTGCGTATATAAACTTGCTCGTTGTTAAAGTGTTCGAGCATACGAATTCTGTCGCCGAGCAAGGAGCCGAAATTGAAAGGGCTGGTAGGGTCAATGGCAATAATGGCCAGTTTTTTGTTTTGCTTTACCCAATGGGTAGTAAGTGCATTTACAAGACTGCTTTTACCTGCTCCGGGTGCACCGGTAAATCCAATCACAGGCGCCAGTTGCTTCGGTTGAAGTGTGGTAAGTATGGTTTCAAAGCCAATCGACTCATTTTCAACCAAGCTCACGCTTCGAGCGAGCGCGCGGATGTTTCCATTATTAAATTCTTGCAAAAGTAGGGGCAACTCCATGACGTGGCGAAGTTAATGCAAAAGGAATGAATTGTAAGTGTGTGCCATCAAGTGAATAACTTTTGTGTGTTCTGTGGCATTCTTAGAACTCAGGATAATTATCTGCTCTTTAATTTTATTACCTTTGCTCATGGAAAAACTTATCTTATACATCGACCCTGGAAGCGGTAGTTTCCTTTTTCAAATTATTATTGGTGGCATACTCAGTACCTGGTTTTTTTTAAAAACCTTTTGGACGCGAATAAAATTATTTTTTATTGGGAATAATGCCGATAAATTACCTGATGATAATGGTAATGCCCGTTAAACACCCAGCTTCTTTTCGTGATGATGCAGGATATGTTTTTACCCAAAACCATATCTTGTACCGTCAAATAAATGAGTATTACAAACCTCATTTTGAAGCATTGATAAATAGTGGATTATATAGTGAGTTAACATCTAAAAACCTATTAATTTCTCATTCAGAAGTTGAGAATATTAATGCCGATGCTTACAAAACGATAAAGCCTGAGTTTCTTCCCTTCATTTCTTACCCTTACGAGTGGTGTTTTGAGCAGTTAAAAGAAGCGGCACTTACCACTTTGTCGATCATGCAAATTAGTTTAAAGAAGGGCATGATATTAAAAGATGCGAGCGCATATAACATCCAATTTCGCCATAACAAAGCCATACTTATCGATACCTTATCATTCGAAATATACGAGCAGGGGCAACCGTGGGTTGCTTACAAGCAATTTTGCCAGCATTTCCTGGCTCCATTGCTGCTCATGTGCCGGGTCGACGAAAGCTTGGTAATATTGCTATGCGGTAATATCGATGGCATCCCTCTTGATCTTGCAACTAAAATATTGCCATTTTATGAGCGTTTTAAATTTTCCTCCTTATTGCATGTTTTTATGCATTCGAAAAGCATCGCTAAAAACAAACACAAAACAATTGCTGACGTGGAAGCAATGCCTAAAACGAAAGTAAACCCACTTCATTTAATTTCACATTTGCAGTCGACTATTGAAGGCTTGAAAATTAAACGCGAGATGAGTCAGTGGGGTCAATATTATTTGACTGGCACTGATGAGGCCTATCTTTCCGAGAAAGAGGCACTGGTTAGGGGGTATTTAGATAAACTTGGGAAACAAAAGGTAATTTGGGATGCCGGTGGAAATAATGGAACATTTAGTCGGCTATTTGCTTCCTATGGCGACCTTATTATTTGTACCGATAGCGACCGGAATAGTATGGCAGAGAATGCCAATTTAAACAAGGTAAATCATATCTCGAATATCGTACCGTTATTTTGTGATTTAGCCAATCCTTCTCCGGCCTTAGGATTTATGAACCGGGAGCGTGATAGTTTTTTAAAACGGATGAATGCCGATCTCATATTTGCTTTTGCATTGGTGCATCACCTGCGAATTACCAACCAAATATCTTTTGAAGGAATTGCTCTGCTTTTTGCTTCTTCTACGAAGTATTTATTGATTGAATGGGTCAGTCCTAATGATGATAGATGCGCCTTTCTACTGGGTAATAATAAATCTATAAAAGAGAACTATACCGAAGCAAATTTCACGAAGGCACTCGAAAAGCACTTTACAATTCATTCAAAAAACACACTTAAGTCGGGCTTACGTACCTTGTTTTTTTGCGAAACAAATAAGAATTCGAAATGAAAAAGATACTGAAAGAACAACCTTTGCATCTGTTACTTCTGCTGATCTATTTTTTTATCTATGCTTTCGGTATGTACTATCCATACGTTGATATGGTTGGGATTTTAAAACAAAACTGGATTGTATTTTCTACCTTATTTTTCTTGTCTATTCTCGCCATATTGGTTTCATCGAGTTGGAGCAAACTAGGAATTATGTTATTCCCGGCATTTGTACTTGTTCTTTTCTTTGGATCGATTGTCGATAGTCTGAAGCTTCTGCCTTTCTCTGCCTATTTTATGCATTATAGTTTGCTCTTGCCTTTATTTGCATGCTGTTTGGGCGGTATTGCTTGTTTTTTCTATAAGTGGAAAAGCGCTTATAGGATGAATTATTTTTTTAATATGCTAACACTTTTATGGTGGGCTTCCAGTGGGATATATTTTACGATGAAGTCATTCTCAGGCATGAATGAGAGCATGTATTCTCCAAGCAATTCACTTACGTTGAACCACCCCTCTGTAAATGAAAAGCCTGATGTATATTTCATCGTGATGGATGGTTACCCGTCGTCGTCGGTATTGTTGCATCGATTTGGGTATGTGAATGCCTTGGACTCCTTTCTTAATAAAAATAATTTCTATATGGTAAAAGAAAGCTCGAGCAGTTATAAGAATACCTGCTTCTCCATTCTCTCCACCTTGAATATGTTGCCGCCGGATATCAGATTCAATCCGAATGAAGTTTCTAATTTGGAGTATTTAAGATGTTTACGAAATATTAAAAGCAATAACGTTTGTAAGTTTCTTGAAGAACAAGGGTATGAAATTTATAATTTTTCGATCTTCGATCTTCTTCAGAAGAAACCAGCCACTACACCAGCATTTAGCTTTTTATATACTCAAATGACAGATAATATTATGCTGCCGAATCGATTACTGAGGGATATTCGCCATATTGAACATTCGAAAAATAAGAATGATAAAATAGCACCTGCATTAATGGAAGACTATCTTCAAGCCGTTAAAGATAATCAAATGAATGATAAGGAAGCGGAGAAGGCGATTGCTGGTAAAAATCCAAAATTTGTATATTTACATCTGCTGGTTCCACATGAAACAATGGTTATCGATAGCTTTGAAAATGCGATGATGAGTGAGGTAAACGTATTTAATGCTAAGTTTATTAACCAGCTTGAATATGGCAACGGTTTGGTCGTTAACTACGTGAACAAGATTTTACAACATAACCCCAACTCAATTATCATACTTCAAGGTGATCATGGCATTCGCGACTTCCTGGGTATAACCGCAGATGATGAGTTTCGAAATTTACATGCTTACTATTTCCCGGATAAAAATTACGAATTACTGAACGATAGCTTGCAAAACATCAATACCTTTAGAGTTGTTTTTAATACGTATTTTCAACAAACGCTTCCGTTAATAAATAATTTTAGGGTGAATTTGAAGGAACAATAGGCCATCTTTAAATAAAGGATTTGCGGATTATAAGAACGTGTAAAACTAAAAAGAGTATATAGCTACCTAAATTATTTAGTTAACTTTTGAGTTGGCAATAAAGCAAAAATGCCACCAAAAGCGTTGGCTTAAGATGGCATATTTAACTTGTGTGAAAATTACTTTCCTTGTGGTGCTGGAATTACTCCTAATTGTACCATCATGCCGTACATATTTGTTGTTTGCCATTCGGCTACTACTTTGCCGTTTTTTACTTCTCGGATAAATTGACCCGTGGCGTAAATTCTTTTTCCTGTTGCAGGAATGCCATAAAACGCACCGGAGTTGGTCATTTCATTAGTATAATCGACGGATACGAAGTCGCCTTCCGCAATTACTCTTGGAAACTTCATATCCATATTGGTCATGGCCGTACAAAGCACTTCCTTCATAAAATAAATGTACTGTTGTTTGTTAATTGCAGGTTGGCCATCGCCAATGTATTGAAAGCTGTCATCCAATAATTCATTAACTTTGTTCCATTGACCCGTCATAATAGCTTTTGATACGTTTAAAGCCGTCTCTTTGTTGTGTGTTGTTTCCATTTTAACTTCTTTTTTTGATTGTGCAAAAATTGCATTGGTGGATAATGCTATTAAAAGCATGCTAAAAAATACTTTGGTCATTTTTTCTTTTTTAATTAGGATGCAAAAATGCATCAAGTACTTTACATACACAATATACTACCTATAATGAAAGTACTATCTATTTGGTAAGTATAAAAGAATACACCCAAGGTTAGAAATATAACGGGGGAACCAAATGATAAGATGGGTAAGAAGAGTAAACAGGTTATCTCGTTTTTAAATCCAGCGACCGCATTTTGCAGCATAATAATCCATCCAATGCAATTAGAAAGGGCATAGAAAAAGCGGAAGTGTTGATCTTCCGCTTTTTTTATATAAAATAGTTGGTTCTTAATTAACAATCAACTTCTGAACTGCTTCTCCTTTGTTGGTGATTACCTTTACAATATAAACACCGGTATTAAGGTTGAAATCAAAGTTTGAAGATGTGCTGTTTAGAACATTTCTGCCAGCCATATCAAATAATTGAACCTGCTGTATTTCTTCTTCCGTAGTAATGGTTAAATGATGGTTGGCAGGGTTTGGATACATTCCAAATTTTGCTGCTCCTTTTGCTTGATCGATACCCATAAATTGCATATAACCATTTATTTTTAACGCAATCATCATACGTGGGGCAAGGTAGTTTTGCATGGTATCGATATAAGCCATTGCCTTTGTTTTGCTCATATTCGGATTGGTGCTTAAACCATTAATATGACATTGTTGAGCTCCTGCTGCGGCTTGAGCTGCAGGATAACCGATGGCCAATAACGTTAAGTTTGCAACGGTAATGGTCGTTGTTGAATCCCACCATTCCCACGGTGCTGCCTGCATGCCTCCCGGAGCAATTTTGAAACGGAAGTAACCTTCAATGTTTTCATTGTTGATTTTCGATGCAGCAGAATAGGCATCATGAAACGAGGCAAGCTTCCATTGATTGTTTAAACCGATAGTATTTGCCTTTCTGCAAATGTTACGGCTTCCATCAACCGGAATTACGGGTTGAGGGGTGGTGCCCGGTACATATACGATACCGCTGGTGTCCGGTGCGAAAGGATCGGTATAACTATGAAATCCTACCACAGGAAGTTCGCCTGCTTCCATCCAGTTAATATCGCCAATAGCGCCACCTAAGTTAAATATCATATTAGCTTTTGAGCTATATCCTGGGTTGTTTACATTGTTTAATGTAGCCGCTACCAAACCATCGATATCCCCTAGTACAGCGGTATCGATATAAGGCTTACCTGTTCCACCATCAATAAATTTCGAATATCGGGTCTCACCAATACGATCAACATACGCGCAACCCAAAGCGATATACCCGCCAGTGCCTTGCCCGCCTAAAACAACTTTCCCGGTATCAATTTTATACAATGCGGCATTCATACGCATGTAACGTATCGCTGCTTTTGCATCTTGCATGCCACGGTAAACCGCTTGCATAATAGTACCACGTCGTATATCAACAGTGGTTCCTTGTGGGTTCCATCCTTGACGATAGGCAGCAGCACAAACAACATAGCCTCTCATCGCGAAACGTTTGCACATTTCAACGGTAGCACTGTCGTTTTTATCGCCAGTGGGACCTTGGTTTACATAACGAGGTAAGAAACTACCGGTATGCAACATCACAATCAACGGCCTTTTTTGTGCAGTATCGCCCGCAGGAGGTAAATAGATATCGCATTTGAGGTTTTTAAGTACAGGTGATCCTGTAAGAATTTCATAGTTTATCGCATATACCGAGTCTTTTATTTTTTGGTAAGTGGGAAAAACTTCCGTGAGATAACGCTGTCCGAAAATGCTCGAAGCAGCAAATAATAAGATAATGGTTGAGAGTAAATTTCTTTTCATGATAAATAAGGTAGTGATATTAATTTTAGCGAATCTATAATTATAATCTAGAATTACCAAATTATAAGTATTTCATTGTTTTTTTAAGTCGATTAGAATAGAGAAATAGGCAAGACGTGCGATGTATGGGCCACCATAAACCTGGAAGAATTTTTTATTGAATAGATTAGAGGCACCAAGCTTAAACGTCGTTTTCCATTTTTGGTAGTGATAATTTATCTGTGCATCCACCATATCATAAGCCGGCACAAACCCAGTGAATTGAGGGGAGCCCTCGAATATGAATCCTTGTACCCATTTATAATTGATATTAAAACCCCAACCGGTAATATTTATTTTATTAAATAATTTCCCTTCCAAATCGCGAGCACTGATGCTAATATTAAATTTATTTTCAGGCGTATTATACGCCGGAATAATAGAATCGCTTTCTTTTATTTGGTTCAATCGGTTCCATGAATAGTTGCCTGCAAACGTAAAGTACTTCGCGAAATAGTAATTATAGTTCATCGCAAAACCCTGGGTGGTTACTTTGTCCTTGGCATTGGCCGCAACTCTATAAACCTGAACAGCAATAGGTCGGCTGGTATTGTCGAATTTGGCATCGGCTCCCAGTTTATACCCGATGAAATCGTGATAAAAGCTATAGTAGTAACTGGCATCTACATAAACACGGTTAAATAGTGTGCCTCTATATCCTACCTCCACCGTTTTTACTTTTTCAGGTTGAATAGGGGCTACATCAAAATGCACTAGTATCGTGGTATCTTGGTTGTCAAGCGATTTAAGAAGCGAAGGGATGGTGCACAGATACGTAAACCCATCAACATTTCCTTTCAAAATCGCAGGCCCTACATTATAGTTAAAATATTGATCGAGTAACGTAGGATTCCGAATGGCTGACGACATAGAAACACGGAAAACATTATTTTTATCATGCGCAAATACAGCCGAAAGGGCTGGTGAAACATTGTAATTAAAGTTTTGATTTTTGTCGAGACGAGCGGTTGCATTTATTTTTAGCTTCTCATCTATAATCTTCTTCTCTAAACCTGCGAATAATCCAAACTCATAATTATGAATAACACGGGTTCCGGTATCGATAAAAACGGTGCCTTTCGATACTGGGGCATAGATTCGTACGTTACCTCCTGTGTTAATATCACAAAATTTTGGTGTGAACTTGTATTCCCCTCGCAAATGATAGAGCGCCGATCGATCGTAAAAGCGAGAGCCATAACTTTCTTTGTTGGTAGAAAAGTTTCGTGTTGTAATCAACTTGAACAAGGAATCAAATGCGGGTGTGCCAGGTTCATAATAATTGGAGGTTCTTAATAAAGGGCTTCCCGTATTTGCTTTCGCTGCTGCATCCTTATGCCATTGCTGGATTAAATCGCGATTGGCGTTTATGGCTGCATTGGCACCATCATAGTCATACGGATTGGGCCAAACCGGTTCAGCCGGGAAGCCGGGTAACGCCTTTACTTTTGGAATTACATAGGTTGCCCAATAGGCATAATAGGTAAGTGCCCAGTTTTCAAAATTGCTCGACAAACTTTGAATTAGATTAGCGGTGAATACAGCATCGAAACTTTTACCTGAATTTTCGTTGGTAGCATAGGCCTGTACAAACCATTTATTCTCTTTTTTTAATTCAACGCGGTTTTGATAGAAGGTGATGTCTTTTAAGCTTAAACGATTCTCTCCCTGATAAACGGTGGTTCCATATCCAAAGTTTGAAGAATAGATTAGTTCAAGTTTAGGATTAAAACGATAATGGAAGGAGGCTCCTAATTTCAGGTTTTGACTGTTATAATCAACCAAATCTTTTTCAAGATATCCGGTACGGTAAAAAACACCTAATCCAGGAGCATCTCTCTGCCCTCTCTTGTCGGAGAAATTTTGTAAAGCACCTACATATTCATCTCCGTAACGGTTTACTGCATCATATCCTCCCGGATTATCTTTACCCACTTTACTATTCTCGGTAGCATTATAGTTTAAGGCTTCCCAGTCGTGTGCCTTCATATAATAAATATTGAATTTATAGGCAAAGAGATCATCTCCCTTTTTATTCTTAAATTTCTGCGCATAACGTATCGCGGTCTCATTCAAATTGCGCTCTCCTACTTTTTCCAGCACACTCAAGCCCGTAAAGGTAAAAGGGTCCTTAGAGTTCATGCTGATAACGCCATTAAATGCATTGGGGCCAAAATAAGCGCTGCTCGCACCCATCACCAGGTCAACACTTTTTACATCAATTTCAGAAGCCCCTAAAAAGTTGCCCAATGAAAAATTCAATCCAGGAGCTTGGTTGTCAACACCATCAATAACCTGAAGGCTTCTTACCGGAGAAGTACTGTTGAACCCGCGGGTATTGATAACTTTAAAACCGATGCTGGCTGCCGTGATATCAACTCCTTTCATCTGCCCTAAGCCATCATAGAAATTGGCAGCCGGGGTTTCTTTTATGGCGGCAAGGTCCATCTGCTCTACAGTTAGGGGGTTGAGTTTCTGTTTTTCTCTAATTCGTTCTCCCACGACATCAACCCCCGTAAGGTCTACTTTGAGTGGAGCGAGTTTTATGATTACCTTTTTTGTCAGGTCTTTTACAATAACGGTTTGCTTCTCATAGCCTATCGATTTAACGTCGAGTGTCAGGGGCAATTTGTTCTCTTCTTTTAATACCAGTTTGAAATTTCCTTTGATATCGGTGGTCACACCGTTCAAGGTACTGTGTATTAAAATAGTGGCACCAATGATTTCCTCATTTGTTTTACTGTCTTTCACACTCCCCAAAAGCAAGGTTTGTGCTGATGACGAGGTAAGAACAAATGGTAATAAAAGAGATAAAAAATACTTCATATTCACGAGAAATTGTTGCAATATAGAAAATGATTTCACAAAATCGAGTTTATTGAGGTATTCTTTTGAGGTAGAACCCATATCAACCCTTTCCAAAATGTTGATAACTCGCCTCTAATTGCCTATCTTTGCCTATGAACTCACGCAAGCCTCGTCGGGATGACGACAAAAAAAGCGGAGGAAGAAAACGCATCTCTCCCCCAAAATCATCAAACTCTTTTACCCCGCGCACTAGCGACAACCCTAAAAGAACCTATTCATCAACCGATACCGGCAACTTCGAAAAACGTCCGTATTCGAAACGTACTGATGATACGAGTGATAAATCATTTACTCGGAAACCGTATGGAGATAGAAATAACGAAGGTGCCGAAAAACGGCCTTATACCAAGCGAAGCGAAAGCGGCAACGACACCCCCTTCACTCGTAAACCATTCGGAGACCGCACCAACTCGGATCATCGATCCTATCCTAAACGTTCGGAAGGTAGCAACGATAAGCCATTTACTCGTAAACCTTATGGAGACAGAAATAACGAAGGTGCCGAAAAACGGCCTTATACCAAGCGCACGGAAGGTAGCAACGATAAGCCATTTACGCGCAAGCCGTATGGTGACAGAAATAACGAAGGTGCCGAAAAACGGCCTTATACCAAGCGCACGGAAGGTAGCAACGATAAGCCATTTACGCGCAAGCCGTATGGTGACAGAAATAACGAAGGTGCCGAAAAACGGCCTTATACCAAACGCACAGAAGGAAGCAACGATAAGCCATTTACTCGCAAGCCGTATGGTGACAGAAATAGCGAAGGTGCCGAAAAACGGCCTTATACTAAGCGCACGGAAGGAGGCAACGATAAGCCATTTGCCCGCAAGCCATATGGTGACAGAAATAACGAAGGTGCCGAAAAACGGCCTTATACTAAGCGCACGGAAGGTAGCAACGATAAGCCATTTGCCCGCAAGCCGTATGGAGATAGAAATAACGAAGGTGCCGAAAAACGGCCTTATACCAAACGCACGGAAGGTAGCAACGATAAGCCATTTACGCGCAAACCCTATGGTGACAGAAGTAGCGACTCTCCCGAAAAACGTCCTTATACCAAACGTCTAGAAGGCGGTTTCGATACGAAACCAAAATTTGAACGTGAGGGGGGTGATCGTAATCCAGAAGAACGCCGTGATGCTCGTGATTTTGGCAAACCTTATAAAAGCAAAGTATATACCGAGGCTCCAAAACGTACCTTCACTAAACGTGAGGACAGCTTCGACAAAAAGCCTTTCACGAAATCGAAAAATTCAAAAGATGACAGCGATCCGAATTATGTGCGTTTGAACCGCTACTTGAGCAATGCAGGAATATGCAGTCGTCGTGAAGCGGATGATTTAATTATTAGTGGTGTTATTACGGTTAACGGAGAACATGTGACGGAACTCGGAGCGAAAGTACATAAGGAGCATGATGAGGTACGTTATAACAATGAGCCGGTGCGCAAAGAGAGGCTACAATACGTGCTAATGAACAAGCCGAAAGATTTCATAACAACCACCGACGATCCTCAGGAACGACGCACGGTAACAAGCTTAGTAGAACGTATTACAAGTGCACGGGTATATCCGGTAGGTCGTCTCGACCGCAACACTACAGGCGTATTATTGCTTACGAATGATGGTGATTTAACCTTAAAACTTACGCATCCTAAATTTGGCATTACTAAAGTGTATGCTGCCGAATTGGATAAAAAGCTACGCCAGGAGGATTATATTAAAATAAAAGAGGGCCTCACCCTCGATGACGGAGAGATTAAGGTGGATGATGTGGCCTATATCGAAGGCATGGATAAAAATAATATAGGAGTGCAGCTGCATAGTGGTCGCAACCGTATCGTACGTCGTATCTTCGAGAGTCTTGGCTATCGTGTACTCAAGCTGGACCGTACTTCTTTCGCCAGCTTGTCTAAAAAAGGATTGAAGCGTGGCGAATGCCGTTTTCTTACGCCAGCAGAGGTGGGAAGGCTAAAGAATCTTAAATCGTAATTTTTTTTATTCACGGATTTGCTAATCTTTATTTTCACGGATTCTAAATGAAAAACATATTCATTGTATTGGTTCTAATTTTAACAATCTTCACTTCGTGTAAAAACGATGTAAAACTTAATGCTGATTATAAGGAGATCATGGTGGTGTATGGACTACTCGATAAAAACGACACGGTTCATTATATTCGGATTCAACGTGCATTTCAGAACACCAATGTAACGGCTCAAAGTATCAGTCAAAAACCCGATTCTCTTTATTTTGATAGCCTGGAAGTGAAAATCACCGATTTAACTACAGCGCAGAGTTATATCCTTACAAAGGATATAAGTGTCATCAAGGATACTGGTTATTTTCAAAACAAATTAAATATTTTGTATCGTTTTACAGGCATTCTTACTTCAGAACACCGTTACTCACTGCTAATTAAAAATAGTTATACCGATAATAGGGTAAGTTCCGAAACGGTCATTGTGGGTAATCCTCAACAAATAACCAGCCCTCCAGGTGACACCTTTGATATTTTGCCTAACAAAAAAATCAGAGCCATCTTTAGAAGTGGCGTTAATGCCAGAGCGTATGATGTTTTCTATCGTTTTAAATATGATGAGTTCGACTCTATTACCGGCATTCTTAATGCACAGAAACAAATTGATTATTATGTTCAACGAAGTGGCCTCACCACTACACTAAATGGGGGAGAAGATATAGAGCAAATAATTGAATCAGAGGATTTAATACGGTTTATCGGCAATTCCATTCCGGTATCTCCAGGAATTAAACGAGTGGCCACCTTCTTAGATGCCTTTTATGCCGGTGCGGCCGACGATTTAAATGTATATTTGGATGTGAGCAAACCGTCCATCGGTATTGTACAAAAAAAGCCGGAGTTTTCAAATATCACCAACGGCTATGGCGTTTTTTCATCGCGTAGTGTGTTCTTTAAAAAACACCCGGTAAATACGGCTACTCAGAAAACCCTGAGAGAGCATATGGCGACAAAGAATCAAGGTTGGAAGTAATTCGAGTTGTTGGTTATCGGAGGATATAAATTTTTCCCATATCGTGAATAAAGAACTTCTCATTTTTCTTTAATCCGATATCCTGGTTTAGTTCAACGTCTTTGCCGTCTTCTTTTACGAATACCCTGTATAAATAAACCCCATTGGCTAGTTTATCACCATATACATCGGTTCCATCCCATGCCCACTCGGTAATATTCGCTCCTATATGCAAGTACCCCATTTCTTGTTTGGTAACGGTTTTAACCACCTTGCCGGAAATGGTAGAAATTTGCACATGGATATCATCCGGTATTTTCCCCGTAAGGGTAAATACAAAATGCATGGCGGTACTAAATGGATTTGGGTAAGGATAAAATCGTGTCGTGGTTTGTTTGTTTATCACCTCAAAAAGAATAGTGTACATATTGGCACCCGAAATATTTCCTACTCTATCGTATGCTTGTATTCTTAACGAATACAAACCATCGGGTAAACGTTTTGGCGTATATTCAATGATGGCTTTGTTGGCTGTGGGTTTCGATGATGGGATAAACAAAATCTCGGGATTTGAAAAGCGAATGGTGTCAACTTGGGCTAAATTAGGCCTTGAAAGTAAAATTAAAAATTTGGAGGTGTCGTCCAAAAGGAGCGTTTTGTTTTCATCCTTAACGGTTATGATAATCAGAGGACTTGGAGAAACGATATCATTATTTCGAATGTGCATTCCATCGAAAGTAACATCGAGTATGGGTTTTATTTTGTCGTTGATAATATAGAATGGATTACTGAAATTATTATTGGCATAGGTCTCCTCCAATTGCTTTTGTGGGTTTACAAACACCTCGAGAATACAATTACCACTTAGGTTCAGCGTGCTAATCGACTTTTCAATATAGAGGGTGTCGCCTACCGTGAGCGTTTTTGAGATGCTATCGGTAATAAATTTTACAGGTTGTTTATATCCTTTGTTTATATCACTTAACGTATAATTAATATGAAGCGGAGATGAAAAATTATGCTGGGAAATATTGATGAAAGCAAATTTCACTTTAAGAGAATCGCCTTCATTCAGTGTGTCTTTTGTAAAAACAAATGGATATTTAGGGTTCGATAGGTCGAGTGTTCCCTCCGGAATACCCACGTAACGAACTTGCCAGCCTAAAAACAGAGGAGCAGTGTGGCTTTTGGGATCACTCAAATGAGCGATGAGTTTTAAGTAAGGATATTGTTTGGCATCGATCGTGTTAATGGATACCGAGTCGTAACCAACAACAGAGAACAACACCGTTTCATTTGCTAGGTCTGATGAAATGCCAACGACATCAATCAAAAGGGTATCTCTAGCATTCAAATCCTTCGTTGTATATCGTCTGTAAACCGTGCTCCACGAAGTTGCGGGCCCTATGGTTTCTGAAACCATGGTTCCCTTATTATCACTGCCAATTAAAGAAGAAGATATTTCCAGTATCGGGTTTAGGCTGTCAGGATTAAAGCCGCATCCTTGTGGTAAGCCAGAGGTATAACGCAACGTGTCGTCTTTGGGAACAAAGCCATTTCTTCCACCCCCTTTTTGACCAACGGCAACAAACGATGTGAAATTCCATTTAATGCCTCGAGCCTTGGTAGAACTAAATCCTAATTTCTCGATCGTACTAAACATTGACGTATCCCACAACGTGATGGTGGGGTTATACCGTGTATAGATTCCTACATATTGCCCGTCATCGATTCTATTAATATAATTCTTAAAAGAGTCTTGATCGGAAGGCAAGGAAGTGTTATACTGCATATAACTAATATTATATCCTATTTGTGGCTTGAAATAATTCAATTGTGGATCAAGGGTAAATTGATTGAACTCCATAACCACTAAATTCGTTGACTGTCCTCCTGTGACACCGGAGTTAAGACCACCTTGGTAACCGTCTAAAATAAAGCCTCGATTGCAATGCGCATAACGTTGTGTATTTACCTTTAAGCTTCTTTTTATTGGATAGAAAGAAATTCCTCTGGTGAGTGTATCAATGATCATGTCGGAAGTTTTGATCCCGGTATATTGCAGGAAGTGGCTTTGATTCCAACCTTCACTACTATTTTTAATATATGTAAAAGATTGTTGCTGCCAATATCCTCCAGCCGTGTCGGCGAGATTTAAACGGGCACGCCAATAATATACGGTGCTGTCTATGGGAGCTAAGCTCAAGTTCCATGTTGCCAGATGACGGGTTTTAATTAAAGAGGACCGATTGAGTAATAAACTATTAAAGTAAGGTGTTGTATCAATTTCAAAATAAAATTCGGCATCGGTATTACCGGTGATATTGCTGCTTTGAGCCATCAGGGCCATGTTGGTGCTATCGGTAATGCTATATGGTCTGGGAGTAATCAAGTTAACTCCATTGCCCGGCAAGTACACTGAAATTTGGGCATAATTATTAAATTCGTTCACTTCTGTAATTTTATTTGAAGAATCTATCCATACTTCAAATTTATTGGAGCCCGTGGTTCGAATGTCTTTTGATTTTATATAATAATAAAAAGTATCGTTTCGCAATGGGGCTTTTGTTTTTACAATTGGAAAATCGATAACCGAACTGCCATAGGTACGTTTTAATTTTATCTCCAGGGTGTCGTTTATGGCTTTCCCGGAATTGGTAATAGTAATGGCAAGCGCAAACGAATCGCTTACTGCATTGGCATTATAAGGGTATAAATACAAGCTGGCATTCGTTATCTTGTAGTCGGGTAGCGGAGCCGAAAATATTCTCAGAGCGGGATCTCCCTGATAGATTAACTGCAACGAGTGGTTACGTACTTCTGCGCTAAAAGGATTCAGGGACTGGGTTCCAACAATCATTTGTTTTACGATATTTCCGAAGCTTTGGCCATATTTATCTTTTGCTAAAAGACTATATATGCTATCAACCTGAGTGGCAAGTGTAAATAAGGATGAAGTGTTGGATTGTGCTAGCCATACGATGGCTCCTCTATCTTTTTCCAAAATAAACACTTCCCCTTTCGAAGCTATATTTCCAGGGTTGCTCTGAATGCATTTATTCTGTGATCCATTGAGTTGATAGGCAATATTACAGTTTCCAACATTACACCCGTTAAGGTACATCACGGGATATTTTTTATAGTTATTCAATAAACACCCATCACCAAATTTTATATCGGTTTCATTTAATGAACCATGTCCGAAAAAAGTCATCAGCCCGACGCCTTGATTTAAAACCGTTTGTATTTTTTGTTCTAAACTACTGTCGATTGGCGAAGTAGAGTTTTTGTTGAATGTGTTTACGGTCGCACCATAAAAAGGGTTACGTATCCTAACGGCATTCGAATTCATAATCGATTCAATGGTTTTAGCCTGCGAGATATCTTCCCCTCCTACCAGATGCAAAATATTTTTCTTCCACCAGGTGGTGTCAGGCAAACTTTCATAATCTTTTAATTTCTGCAAATAGTTAGCTGCTTCTGCACTTGTTCTACAAGCAATTCTACCGGTGGAAATTGCAGGTTCATAAAACAATGAACCTTTTAAGCCTGCGGTAAACATATTGTCGCTACTAGGCACTCCAATGCTCGGAACAAAATCTAAGTCATAATTGAATCTATTGCGTAATAAATTGGTTTGTTCTCCTTTTCCCAATAATAGCAAGTAGTTCGGTGCAACCACGGCATTTTCTAGGAGATAATCACAAAAATTCCGAATCGCTAGAGGGTGATGGAGGCCATAATAAAAAGCGTCATATAGTTGATCTGTAGTAACCACCAGCGTCTTAAAATTCTCATAGCGTGTGGCATTATAACTTTTATAATCGGAGGCCTGTTGCAGGAAATTAGGGTGGGTTACAATAAGATAGGTATAATTTGAAGTAAGGTCAATCGCTAAGAGGTTAACCGGGTTGATATTAACCGCTATGATTTCGGTGGTGTCGGCCATGAAAATCTCTTTATTAGAGGTTGTCGCAGGGAAAATGATTTGCAGATTCGTTCCCGTAACAGTACCCGTAATTCGGTAGCTATTGGTAAGGTCATAAACAATGGGTGTCTGTTTCGTGCCGGTTCCATAATTAGCCCAGTTTATATATTGTTGGGTTGGTGGTAAATTATAGTTCCATGAAGTTTGCGCATTCAATTCGAAACTTCGGGGGTAGCTCAATTTAGCATAAGCGATGGTATTCCAATCGGCCAAAAGATACAAATCGTTGATGACTTTTAATTGCAAGGAAGTGGTGTTTCCCATGGTAATCGGCGTATCTACAGGTAAGTCGGTTAATTGTTTTGAGTAGAAAGAGGACAAAGAGTCATCAAACAGCTTGTTTGATCCCAACCATAGTTGCACATGATGATTAAAGCTTGACCCAGAACTTAACTTCGCATTCGATAGGCCACTTAACCATGCACTTACCGTTGGCTTTGGCCCTGCTTTAAAATAATTATCAGTGGCTAGCGGCAATGTAAGCGCGCCCCCAAGTCCTGCCCCCGATAAGGCATACCCTTCATTAGGAGAGTACTCCGAACCATAAATATTATCACCCGCATTAGTGGGCTGTCCGTAGTTATATCCGAAATCACCATAGCCACTATTATAAGTTCCAAATATTAATCGATGTTGAATATAATAATTCTCAGCCGTAAAGCCGGAGTAGGAGGTGTTTGAATAGGTGGTAAGCCTTTTACCGAAGCTCGTGTTCCAGGTTAAAAAATAAACAGAAGTGTCACTAACAAAACTATAGTATGGGTTCGACTGTGCTCCTGGTTCAAACAGTGTGGAATCGGTTTTGCCATCATTATGCTGCCCGTAAAACTCAATATAGTCGCCTTGATCGAATAATAGGTCCGCTTCTCCTTCAATATATATCGATACTTCCTTGCCCAAATGAAACAATTGAAAGTTTTGAGGGTTAATACTGGAGAGTGGCACCGATGCCTGTTGCAGCGCATTGTAATAGATGCGGTAAAGGCCATCCTTGGTTATCGTTATTTTATAGTATTGCTGTGAATTGTTAATCCATTCATTGCCATAGCGCAATTGAGCGAAAGCGTTCAAAGAGCAAATGACGGCAACGAGGAATACAATTTTTTTTAACATTCGAAGGCAACTAATTTTTTGTATGGTATTTTACGAAAAGAATAAACACAGTTTACGATTTTTTAATTTTCTTTGTGGAATATTTAATACGTCATTGTTCAAAAATAACAAATTTAATGCAATTGCAAACAAACGGCATACTCTTTTTACTTCCTAATTTATTAGATGAAGGCAATACGGTAGATTACCTACAGCCGCGTGTAAAGGAGGTAGTGCGCAACATAAACAATTATATTGGCGAGACAGAAAAAAATATACGTTCGTTTGTCAAAAAAATTTTACCTGAAAAAATCCAAGGAGAGTTAAGTATTGAACTCTTGAATGAACATAATGCGGAAGGCGACCTCAAAAAGTTAATTGCTCCATTACAGCGTGGATATGATATTGGATTACTCAGTGATGCCGGAATGCCTTGCCTGGCCGACCCTGGATATCAGATCGTGCGATTATGCCATGAAAGAGGTATAACGGTTGTTCCATTGGCCGGACCATCGAGCATTGTACTTACTTTGGTTGCGAGTGGTTTTACAGGGCAGCAGTTTACGTTTCACGGATACCTCCCCTACGATAAAATAGTGCGTCAAAAAAGAATTAAACAGATGGAGGTAGATGCTTCGGTGAAGAACTACACCCAACTATTTATGGAGGCGCCTTATCGAAATAATCAGCTACTAAAAGAGTTGTTAGAAATTTGTGATTCAAAAACAGTCCTATGTGCAGGCATAGCCCTTACTTCTTCCAAGGAGAAAATCATCACTCAATCGATTGCTCAGTGGAAAAAAATGGCTATCGATCTACATAAAATTCCGGTCGTGTTTGCTATTGGAAGGTAGTTTCCTGTTAGGGTATCCTGCTGCCCGTTGGATTTTCACAAAATGTAGAGGTTTGGTGTAACTTTAACATGGGTGGACACGTATTAGTACCACGAAACAAATAAAAATAGAATGGTAGAATTTGGACCTCTTGCATGACGATAGCCGAATATAATCACTGTGTTGAACAGTTCTCTGATGGAGTTTACCGGTTTATTGCGCACCAGATGCGCAATAAAGAGGAAGCGAAAGATGTGGTGCAAGACACTTTTGAGAAAGTCTGGATCCATTGCGACAAGGTTGATTTTTCACGTGCTAAAAGTTATATTTTCCAGATTGCTCATAATTCCATGATTGACAAGATAAGAAAAGAGAAACGGAAGACCGATTTTAGTGAAGTGAAGGAGAGTAAATATAGCGTTGAATATGAATATACCGATACCGAACGCATCGTTCGCAAAGCGATGGAGAAACTCCCCGATGCACAACGTGAAGTTATTTTGCTCCGCGATTTCGAAGGTTACGATTATAAGGAAATAGGAGAGATTTTGAATTTAAGCGAATCGCAGGTAAAGGTTTATATATTTAGAGCTCGTACGTTTTTAAAGAAATCTATTGGAAGCATGCAAAATGTAATATAAAATGAAGCCAACCAATTTCATTACACGTAGCAACTATGAAGCCTATATGGTGGACTTATGGGACGATGCTCTTAGCCCTGATCAAAAAGAGATGCTCCTGCTTTTTTTGGATGAAAATCCAATTCTTAAAGAACACGTTTTTGAGGTAGAGCAATACACGCTTCCTGAAGAAACGTTGTTTTTTGAAAATAAAAATAATCTTCTTAAAAACGTTGTTGCTCCGAATACCCTGGATTCGTTTTTAATTGCAGAATTAGAAAACGATTTGCTTCCTCATGAACAACAAGAGCTGCTGCAATTTTTAACCCATAATCCTCAATATAAAAAAGAGAGAGCCCTCTATGCATTAACGAAAGTACGCCCCAATAAAAATTTAGTTTTTCCCGATAAACGTAGTTTAAAAAAAAGATTGGTATCGCCACTATGGATTCGTTATCGTTATGTGGCGGCAGCCGCTTGTTTGTTCTTGGGTGTCGGCGTATGGTGGTTCAGTCAACCCAAATTGGGAGATGAAATGGCGAATTACTCGAAGGTTGAAAATCAATGGGTCATAAAAAATCAGGAGAGAAATACAATCGAAGTACAGCCTAAGTACAAGGTTAAAAAACCGACCCGTAAATTGGTTGACGCACTTCATAACAATAAAGAAGAGGGTAGCTTACATCGCATCGCAGAAGAAAACAGAACCGAGATGCTCCCGACCGAAGAAAGTCGCCCGGAAAACTTTTATAGCTTTAGTAAAAGCCGTAACCCGGATGACTATTTGGATGGATTAGTAAATAGTTATATTCCTATTCAGGTGATTCGCATACCGGTTATGTCAGAAGAAGAGGAAAGCACAATCATTGCAGCTAAACCGGAAAAAACACCGGCAACTTTGGTCAACGATTTCGCTACCAAAAACTTGTCGAAAATGATAAAAGACACAGCACTGGCAAGAGAAATTAAAAACCAGAAGTATAGTGCGAAAACGAGGGTAGCCAAAACTGTGGCGTGGGCTGCCGGTAAGGCTTTCAAAGGAAAAGTAAAAGCGGAAGCCATACCCAATAATGATGGGAGCCTGGCTGCCATGAGTTTTAGCAATGGAAAGTATAACTATATAAAGAGGTTTTAAGCTCTCTCGCCCCATGATTTTTATAATTCGGAGCGACTCCACAATCCCTTGTACTATCGATGCATAGGATACTACCTAAAAAGAAAGTACTATAGATTGGGGAAGTGATTAAAAATATAATTACATTTGTAAAAAAAGCACCCATGAAACGTTATAAATTAGATGGCACCTTTTACTATTGCCCTGTCGATTTAACCCTGTCGGTAATTGGAGGCAGGTGGAAAGGACTGGTTTTTTGGAATCTTAGAGATGGCAAAAAACGCTTCGGTGAAATGAAAAAAATACTGATCGGCATCAACGATAAAATGTTGACTCAGGTATTAAGAGAACTAGAAAAGAGCGGCGTGGTAAAGCGAAAAGTTTTTGAAGTGATCCCACCTAAAGTGGAGTATTCATTAACTAAAGAGGGGAAAAAGTTACTCCCCGTAATGCAACTCATGTCGGATTGGGGAGATCAATTTAAGGTATAGACTCTTCAAAATCAATCATCGTCATCATTTTTCTTGCCCTCTCTTTCCTTCCTGTTCATATAATCTTTTGTATTCTTTAAATCTTGTTGATTTAATTCTTTACTTGAGTTTCCATTACTTTTGATATCATGCTCATTGCCACTCTTATGACATGCTACACAGTTTTCAAGATTGTTAATGCGATGTTCAGCATGCTCTTCCAGTATGCTGTTTTGAGAATGTTCGTGACAACCATAGCAGGTGTAAGAGGCAAAACTAGCAGTGGTATGGCAGGTGCTACATTTGGCGTTATGATTTTGGTCGAGCACAAAATACGAAGAGTGGTCGAAGGATGAGGGAACCCACTGGTTTGTACGGTGACATTTACTACAGTTATCCTTTAATAGGAGGTGATAAGAATCATTTGGTTTTTGATGACAGGTAGTACAACTCGTCTGGTCCACCCCTTCAATCATTTCATGATTAAATCTAACTTGCGATTTCCATCCTTGCGTCGTATGGCAACGGTTACAAGAAGACGAAATTTGTAGGTGTATCTTATCCGATGGCTTTCCATGGCAGCTATTGCATTGGTTTAACATCGTTTGAGCTAATAATTCATGTTTAAATTGGGAGATCGTTCGCTCTGGATTTAGGCCTTTATGATCTGTATGACAGGAAGTACAGCTTTGATTGGAGAGACTCTGGTGAAATAAAATTTTGCTTTTAATGGCACTTGTATCTCTATTCGGGAAGGTGTCTTTTCCAATTTCTGATAATTTATGGCAAGAAATACACGAGCTGTTTACGACTCCCCAAAATGGAGTATGACAGGATTGACATTGGTTATGTATTTTCTGATGGCCTTCAACTAACTTGCCCGGATTGATCATCACATCAGGATACGCATACATGAGCCATATACAGCTAATAATAATTCCGGAAACCATTATTTTCTTCATTTGCTATACATTATGATGGTGATGATATGCAGCAAAGACAATACACCCAAAAGAAATGTAATGGGTAAGTGAACAACTCTCCAGTTTTTCATTACGTCAACGGTTATCGAATCGAAGAATAGTGTTTTATCCGTTTCTTCTTTACTCATACCCGTATCAAGTAATTGTTGTCTTTTTACTTTTAGTAATTCATTTGATTTCTTCAAAAGAAATTTCCCAACCAACCCACTGGCTACTGCTATTAGTAAGGTAACTATAGCTAGCCAAGGTAATATTGCATTGAAATGAATGCCGGCATGCACCAAAAGTAACACTGCACCAATCCAAGATAAATACTCGTGTAGGAGTAATAATTTTTTGGGTGAACCGGTTTTAATAATTTTTCTTTTACGTAACGAATAAATAAAAGAAATTAGGATAACGACGGTACCTATTAAACCTAAATAGCGACCAATATAAATTAAATGATAGCGATGAAGAAAATAGTCAATGGCAATGGTGATAAAAATCATTAAGGCATACCACTGAATAAAGGGAAATACATATTTTATCAGGAGTGGTTTATTCATGATGAATAAAATCAATCATCGTCTTGTTCTTCCCCACCGGGTGCCGGATTTGTAGTGGAAGAATTCATTTCCGAATGTCTGATTTGGCCACCAAGATACCCTGTTCTAGCGATTAATCCAAAACTTATTAAAGAAAGCATGAGGGTGATTGTGGCTACGCTTCTTGAAAAAGTTGATTTTTTTAAGATGAGTAGAAGTCCGATGATGGAGGTAACGCCTAAAATAATTAATCCAACCAAGGCGATTACTGCAAAATCTTCATGCTGACTAATGAGGTCTTTTGAAATACCTTGAATTTTCTCTACACGCTCCTCGGCGGCTTCTCCGGTTAAATAGGCAATGACGGCCCCTATACTGGAAATAATTAAAAGGTTGTACGCTGCTATTTTTGTTTGATGGCTTTTCGACCAGAGTCCATAGCCTAAAACAAGGCCACCTAAGATAGAGCCGAATATCGGTAAATGGGTAATTAATAAATGAAAGTGTGCTTGGTTCATGGGGATTAAAGTTTAAAGAGAATTAATAGATATGAATTTTTGTGAAAACGTCATCGAGATACCGCAACGAGCCGGAGCTTTTGTATCGTAGGTATTGCCACAGGTAGGGCAAACATAGAAAATGGAAGGTAATGATTTGACGTTGTTGTTTTGCAAGGCAATGAGCGCTGTTTCGTACATCACTTTATGCTTCTTTTCTGTTTTATAGGCATAGTTCAGGCTTATGAGAGCCAATTGATCCCCTGCGATATTGGCAGTGGTTAGAAAGTCAGGATACATAATGGATGCTTCGTATGTTTCTCCAGCAATGGCATCTTCTAGGTTTTCTTTCGTAGATTTTACGGTGAACTCCGGTTTTATAAGAGCTACCTGAACTCCTGACTCCTGCAAAACCGCCTTGTGGTTATTGGCATGAATATTCTCCGCCGTTGATGCGGCTTTAAAAAGCAGCGCGATTTCATGATATCCTTCTTTTTCTGCCTTCTGTGCGTAGGCCGCATATTTGGCGCTGGCTGTTGTTTCACCTTTAAATGCGGCCTGTATATTTTCGGTAGTTTTGATTTTTGCATCGGCCGGTGTGCTCGCATTATTCGTATTATCATTCGCTTCATGCTCCCCATTTTCTCGATTCGTTTTTGAGCTGGTAGTATCCGTACTACTTTGCACCGGCGATTTCAGAGATGGATTATTAGCGGTATTACCGCATGAGGTAAATATTAAAATGCCCGACAACATCAACAGGGATTGGATAAAGAGTTTATTTCTCATCTTGGATTTTTTTTGAATTAAATAGTATATACTGCAAAGATGCGAACGATGAACTTCGCGTTGCCTTTGTAATTCCTTAAAATAAGCTAAAGATTAAGCTATAAATTTCAAAGAGAAAATGGTGCAACCCGGATCGCTCTGGACTGAAATTTCAATTTGCTGGAGGTCGGCTAGTTTCTTTACGATGGCTAAACCCAAGCCATTGCCCGGCAACTCGGAGCTTCTCGATTGGTCCGTACGAAAAAAGCGATCATACAAAAATGGAATCTGCTCTTTACGTATCCCAGGCCCGTCATTGATTATCGAAAGTGTCTTCTCTTTTTCATTCCAAAGGCAGGCTATTTTACCGTTTATAGCACTGTATTTTATGGCATTGGTAATTAGATTATCGATCATCATCAATAAGAAAAAGTGATCCGAAAAAACGGTCGTAATGGCCTCTATATTTAATTCAACTCGTATTCCTCTTTCCGTTATTTGTTTGTCCCATTTTTGTAAGGTCTCCTTAACAAGATTTGGTAAGTTAACGGCAGCCCTATTTACAGGGCTTGATTCAAGTCGGGCAAGTTGAAGCAATTGATCCAACAGGAAGTTTAGTTTATCGGTTTGTTCGATAACGTCTCTTATTTTTTCCTCATACTGGCCCGATTCTCTTTTTTTCCTTATCAGCACCTCGAGGGTTCCACGTATAGCCGTAAGTGGCGTTCTTATTTCATGCGAGGCATCGGCCGTAAATTGTTTTTGTTGTTGAATGCTATTTCCTATTCGGCTTAGTAATTCATTGATCGTCTTTGCCAGTTGATATATTTCATCTTCATTTTCCGGTAATGGTAAAAGGGCCTCAATGGTTGAATCTTTAATGCCTGCTGCCGCATGTATTAAGCGATGTACTGGTGCAATGGCTTTTGATACGGTAAGGTAAATAACAAGGTACAGTATGAATAGCAGAACGGGAAATGCAATACAAAGGGTAAAGAGCAAATTATCTAAAACATAATGAGATTCTTCTTGCGAAACACCGATCGTCAATTGGCCTATTACTTTTCCGTCGTCATTTTGGATAGAGAATTGTCCCAATCGAAGACGCTGTCCTTCAAGTAAGGTATTTAAATAGCTTTCCTTCTTATTCGAAGGATTAAATAGAAAGTATTGTTTTTTTAGATTCGCCGATTTAAAAATGAGCTTGCCATTATGATCGACTATTTGAATAAACGTTGGATTTATTTCTACCTTTTTATGTTCTGCCTCTTCCCATTCCGGCATTTTGTTAATGATAATCAGGTCGTCTTTCCAGTCGAGGTTGTTAATGATCTCTTCTTTTTCGAGTATTATATCTTGATCAAGATGAATGAACGAGGTGACGTAAACAACGGCATAAATAACAAGGAACACCAATGCCGTTATTACCGCTACGGCTGATGTGTTAAAGATGGCGATACGCTTTTTAAAACTAAATTTCATGCCTTGTTATTTACTCGGTATCCTACCCCTCGTAACGTTTGGATAAATGATTCGGCACCCGTATCATCAAGCTTTTTGCGAAGTGAATTGATAAAGACATCAATAACAGAAGTATCTTTATCAAAATGAATATCCCAAATCTTTTCAATAATTCGAGTGCGACGACACACGTTGCCTTTATTGCGAAGTAGGTATTCGAGTAGTGCAAATTCTTTTTGAGTTAACTCAACCGGCTTACCATTTTTGGTAACCTGATGAGCTGCGGTATTTAATATAATATTTTCAGTTACAAAAATGGATTGGTCTCCTGTCTTATTTCGAAGGAGAACTTTTATTCGAGCCAATAATTCTTCGAATGCGAAAGGCTTTTTCAGAAAATCGTTCGCTCCGGTTTCTAGTGCGAAAACGGTATCATCTACCGTATCTTTGGCCGTCAAAAAAATAATAGGTACCGTTTTATTGGTCTTACGTATGTTTCTGCAAATTTCAATCCCACTTATTCCTGGCAGCATCCAGTCGAGCAAATACAGATCATATTCATTGATGTTAGCCAATGCCATTTCGAGTCCTAAACGTCCATTTCCTACTACATCTACAGCAAATCCTTCTTCTTCAAGTCCTTCTTTTAAAAAGCCAGAAATGGCAGCTTCATCCTCTGCTAAGAATATTCTCATGTCGGGAAATTAAATAATTATTTTTGTTTACCAGCCTAATTATCATCTGGGTTGGAAAAGTCGGGTAGTGCAAGTTCAACGCCTGCGCCATGCTTAAAAACAAGTTGTCCTCCTAAATAACCTGTTTTTGAAATAAAACCAAGTACGACAGCAAACAAAATGAGGCCCACCATCCTGATTTTCGTGTTATTAATCTTTCTGATAAATAACACACTATAGAAAAAAGTAGTTGCAATAGATAGCCATAACGTAATCGTGCCGGCTCGTTGATGCAATTCGATGGCCTTTCCAAGTGCCCCCTCTTCGATACCATCTCCAGCTGCCTTTCCGGCAATATACGATGCAATGGTGCCAAGGGTGCCCAAAACAAGGAAACAGAATGCAGCCTGAGTGAAAAATAGTTTTCTATATCGAAAGGTGATTAACTCAAAAATAAATCCAACCATAAGTAGTGCAATTGGAAAATGAATTATCATAGCGTGTATATGGGTAGCAGAGATCATATTATTTTTCTGCAAAGATTCCCCTTTCTTAATTCAGAATACGTTAATCTATTCTTAAGATTCCCTTAAGAATAGATTGGGATAAATTTTTCTTGAAGAGGGCAACAAGGGAAACCCTTTGAGGTTATGAATATCTAGTAAAATGATTTTTTTAGCCAACGAACGTAATAAAATAATTTATCATAATAAGTGCCAAAACGAAGGCGGAATATGAAATTAAGAATTTCTCCTTGACAAGTTTTTTATTCAACAAATAAACCACGAAGAGTAACACCAGAATTAAGGTAGGTATTAAAGGAGCATACATCTCCACACTTGCTTTTATATTGCCATGAAGGAGTAAAATAAACGATCTTTGGGAACCACAAACAGGACAATTGAAACCAAGCAACTGTTTAAATGCACAGGGTAATAAGTGCTGTTCAACCCAGGTTTCCACCAATAAATTTCTAAAGAAATGTAGAGAGCGTCAAACCGGCACCACCGAGAATAGCCACAATGATGATCCAGTAGATAACATATAACGCACCTAGGATCGTTCCAATTAATGACATAATCCAT
Organism: Bacteroidota bacterium; assembly: GCA_947507965.1. Taxonomy (GTDB): domain Bacteria; phylum Bacteroidota; class Bacteroidia; order UKL13-3; family UKL13-3; genus CAINMV01. The sequence goes on along the minus strand of CANNQU010000002.1, from coordinate 40,254 downwards.
CCGGCGTTAAGTGCACCATAGCCTTCGTATAATTCCGGGTTTTCCGAATTCATTTTTCGCCCTTTACTCGCCATGGTAAGTCCGATGATACCTAATACCATTCCAACGAAAAAGCAGCTAAAAACAATAGAGCAAATACCCAAGACAAGAACCGCCGTAGCATTGGGTAAGGGAGTTTTTTGATTCATTTTTTTTTTTTGAGTTTAATTTTCCTACTCATAAGGCTTTTCGGTGTCGCCGCTTCCTTAGATGCCAGTGAAGCGCTGGCCCGTGTTTAGAGTGTTTGCTGGACTACACTTTTAATCTTTCGATGGTTGGTCATTTCGGAACAGATACGTATTTCCTTCAATTCTCATTGGCTAGCGTTTTGAAATACGATTCATTATCATAAAGAAAGTGATTCCCTATTCTTCTATCGGTTCTTTAATGTCAACCAATGCGAATATAGGATGAAGTTGTTAATTCCTATGTTTTTCAATTATTTATAATCAATCTAAGGAGCTAATTTATTTCGTGATGTTTTAATTTTTACCAACTTCAATTGTATTCCATTAAATAGGGCTTAATAAATTGATTCAGGTCGCCATCCATCACACTTTGAACATCGCTTGTCTCGGTAGCAGTACGTAAATCTTTTACTAATTTATACGGATGAAAAACGTAGTTGCGAATCTGAGATCCCCATTCTATTTTCTTCTTACCCGCTTCAATCTTAGCCCGTGCTTCATTTTGTTTTCTTAATTCGATTTCATAAAGTTGTGAGCGGAGCATTTGCATGGCCCGTTCTTTGTTGCCAATCTGTGATCGATCGACTTGGCAAACCACCACAATGCCGGTTGGTTTATGGGTAAGTTGCACCTTGGTTTCTACCTTGTTTACATTTTGACCACCAGCACCTCCGGAGCGCGAAGTATGTATTTCGATATCGGCGTCTTTAATTTCAATTTCTATACTATCATCAACTACTGGGTAACAATACACCGATGCAAAGGAGGTATGACGTTTATTGGCCGAGTCGAAAGGGCTCAGACGTACCATGCGATGCACCCCATTTTCGCCTTTAAGATAACCATAAGCAAATTCGCCTTCAAACTCCAGGGCACAACTTTTTATTCCGGCACCATCGCCCCATTGTAAATCGAGTTGAGTTACTTTATAACCATTTTTTTCGCCGTACATCGTGTACATGCGCATTAACATCTCAGCCCAATCTTGGCTCTCGGTGCCACCTGCGCCGGGGTTAATGGTGATGATGCAATTTAGCTGGTCTTCCTGATTTCGTAACATGTTCTTAAACTCTAATGCTTCTACCTTCTCTAAGGTTCTACTGAAGTTTAAATCCATTTCTTTATCATCCAACTCACCGGCGATATAAAACTCCCATAATACCTGCATGTCTTCATAGGTTGCCTTTACGATCTTATAGCCATCAGTCCATACTTTTTTCTGTTTAATTAGCCTGAGTAGCGTTTCGGCTGCTTTGGGATCGTCCCAAAAGCCAGGAGCATGAGATTTTTCTTCCATCTCACCAATCTCTTCCAGTTTTTTTTCAATGTCAAGGTAGCGAAACAAATCGTCCACCCTTGTTTTAATATCTTTAAATTGAATATCGGTCATGATCCATTAATTGAACAGCGAAAATAGGATATTCTCGGTTTGATAAAATGTTTAAGAAGATAAAAAATGAAGAACGTAAAATTTTGATAAAGAAGCAGGACGATTTTTCCTTTTTTTTCCTCCTGCATCTGGTTAATCGTTATCTTTGCTGTGTATGTTACAAACCAGATTAACCGAAACCCAAAGAGCTATTGACTTAGAAGAACGTTTCGGCGCTCATAACTATCACCCTTTGCCGGTAGTTATCGAAAGAGGTAAGGGCATTAATGTGTGGGATGTGGAGGGAAAAAAGTATTATGATTTTTTGTCGGCATATAGTGCAGTAAATCAAGGCCACTGCCACCCAAAGATTATTGCCGCACTGGTTAAGCAAGCACAGAATCTTACGTTAACTTCACGAGCCTTTCATAATAATATCTTAGGTGAATTTGAATTGTTTATCTGTAAATATTTTGGGTATGATCGAGTATTGCCAATGAATACGGGCGTCGAGGGTGGAGAAACAGCCCTTAAACTTGCTCGCCGATGGGGTTATGAGGTAAAAGGCATTCCGGAAAATAAAGCCAAAATAATTTTTGTAAAAGGAAATTTTTGGGGGCGTACCCTTGCTGCTGTTTCCAGTAGTTCCGACCCGAGTAGCTATCATGGTTTTGGACCTTATATGCCGGGCTTTGAGGTAATTGAATACAATAATCTTACGGCATTATTTAACGCTTGTAAGGACCCCCATGTTTGTGGGTTTATGTTTGAACCGATTCAAGGAGAAGCGGGTGTCATCGTTCCTGATAAAGGCTATTTGGAGGGAGTTCGTAAAATTTGTACTGATAGTAGAGTCCTTATGATCGCCGATGAAGTACAAACCGGATTAGGTCGCACGGGCAAAATGCTTTGTTGTGATTATGAAGAAGTAAAGCCCGATATACTGATTCTTGGAAAAGCATTAAGTGGTGGTGTTTTGCCAATTAGCCTGGTACTTACTAGCGATGAAGTTATGCTAACCATAAAGCCCGGTGAACATGGCAGCACCTATGGTGGAAACCCATTAGCCTGCGCTGTTGCAATGGCTGCATTAAAGGTTTTAAAAGATGAGAACTTAGCCGAAAATTCCATGAGTATGGGAAGCGTATTTAGGGCACGTATGAAAAAACTAGATTTGCCTTTTATTAAAGAAATTCGTGGAAGAGGATTATTCAATGCAATTGAAATAGATCCTGAAAAATCAAAGTTTTCGGGTTATGAAATTTGTCTTAAACTGATGGAGAATGGATTGCTCGCAAAGCAAACCCATGAAAATACCATCCGTTTCGCCCCTCCTTTAATTATCAATCGCAAGGAAATGGATTTTGCTTGCGATATTATTGAGGAAACATTGATGGATTGTGTGTAATTTATTGGTATTTTGAAACTTAAACTTCTTGTAATTCTTGTATTGCTGTTGCATCGGCCAACGGTACAATATTCTTGCGATATTGCCACTTTTCGGGAGCATATTCCTAGTCATACGGTACCATTTAACTCAAATTTTAATTGCGTTTTTAAATTGGGTTCTATCGACAGTCTTATAAAAAGTGCTGATATCGTGGTTATCGATTTTTGGTTCACCGGATGTGCCTCATGCCGAAAATCAATTCCTGAACTAGAAGAGATTTACAACGAAATGAGCATTAAAAAAGTTAAATTTTATGGCATTACAGCCTACGACGATGAGGTGAAAATCAATAATTTCAAATCGAAAGTGGCCGTTCAATATCCTTTACTTCAAGTGACTTCTGATGTAACTCAGAAATATTATGTTACCGAATATCCGACACTCATGATTTTTAATAAAGGGAAGCCGGCCTTAACTATTGAAGGCTACAGCAGCTTGTTTAAGGGGCAGGTGAAAAAAAAATTAGAGTCGCTTGTAAAATAGAAAACACAAATTCGTAAAGTTGCGATCATCCTTCTTACTTAATATGCAACCATTCACATCTAATACCATTGCCGTATGACTCCGATTTATCAATGGTTGCTGTTTATCATCGTGTGCCCGAACTTAATCTACGCACAAAGTAAGAAAGAATCTTTACTAGACTATGAAAAAGCCATGGAATTGCAAAATGGTGGCCATTATAAAGAAGCCATCTATTGGTATAGTAAGGTAGTAATGGCCGGAGGCTACGAGTTAACGTATTATAATCGTGCCGAATGTTATTTTCAAACCGACCAATCAGATAGTGCTTTGGCCGATTTGAAAGCCGAAACAATAGCACATCCTAACTATGCTAAGGCTTGGGCTAAATACGGTTTTAGCTTTTTTATTTATAATGATACTTCCAAAGGCATAGATGAGATTAGGCATTCCCTTGAATTAGATAGTCTGGATTATTTTTCATGGATGGCAGGAGGACTATTTTTTGGTTATAATAACCAGTTCGACTCGATGACGAAATGGAATAACAGGGCATTAGATTTACTCACCGACTCCAATGATATTACGGAGTTTTACAGGTACTATAATCTGTTTAATGATTCTTTGAAACCTTCACTAGGTAGAGAGGGCATACGTATCAAATTGCAATACGACCTGCGGTATGCATCGTATATCCCATCGAATCGGTTTTATTTAAGCGTTTATTATTATAACGATCAGGCCGACTGGACCAATGTATTGCTTTCGATGACACAAATGTTTGAAGTGGAAAGTGAATTGCAATTTCCTCGACGAGCTAGGCTTTTTGCTGCATTTAACTATTTTAGTATAATCGGTGTTAGCGCATTTCAGGCAGGGAATTATGATGGGGGGAAGATATGTTTAGATTATCAATTTAAAATTGCCAAATCGATTGGTGAAAATATTCCGTATGCCAAAGCATGGGCTAATCAAGGATATATTTATTATGCTCAGGTTAATAATGATTCCGCCCTTTGGGCATACCGTCGGTCTGAATATTATTTCAAAAAGGAGCCATTCGACTCTTCCATCTCGGCAGTTTATTCAACCATTGGATTAATCTATGCGGCGTTTACACAATATGATTCAGCGGAGATGTATGCTAAGAAAGCACTCCAGATATGTAGTAAAAAAGACCTCACGACGAAAAGTATTTGTCTCAATAATTTGGGAATGGTTTATTTGAAAACAGGTGATTTTAAAGCAGCGGAAGGAAATTATCGAGAAGCCCTGAAGTACGCTATCGAATTGAAGGACACATCAAATCTTACCTTGTATTACAGTAATCTAGGGATTATTTATCAAAATTTTGCGGAGTTTGATGTTTCTGAGAAATATTTCCTAAATGCATTAAGTCTAAACGGTAACAACCATCCGAACTTGGCCACGATTTTTAATAATCTATCTTATTTGCATATTATGTGGGGCAATTTTCCGGTGGCACTCGAGTATTGCAATAAAGCACTATTTGAAGCTAAGGAATATCATTTGGTTGATAAAATGGGTACGATTTATAACAACCTTTCCATGTGTTACCGTAATTCGGGTAATTATGAACAGGCCACTCGTGTGCTTCGAGAATCGATTAAAATAGGTGAGCAGCTTGGAGCTCTTGATAATGTGGCCCTAGGATATAATAACTTAGCGCTCTTATTTTCTGAAACAAAAAATGATGATAGTGCCGTATATTATATGCGAAAGGCATTGCAAATTAATTTGGCACTAAACCGAGTAGCGGAGTTGGGAATGAATTATGATAATATAGGCACCTCGCTAATTAAAAAGAAAGAATACGATAGCGCTTTATATTATATTCAATTAGCTATTGAATTAGATACACGCGCGAATCGAAAGGATCGGTTAGCGAATCATTATTCTAACCTGGGCACGGTATATCTGGTAAAGGAGGATTATGCCAATGGAGAAATAAATTTTAAGAAGACAATTCAATTCTTAGAGGAAATTAGAAAGACGGCTTCGGGTGTTGTACGTAGGGAATACTTAGCTCAGGTGATTTTTAATTATCAGATTCTGGCCTATGTCCAAACTCGTTTAAAACATTATGAGGATGCCTTTGAAACAATGGAGCTGAGTAAGGCTAAGTTATTAGGAGAACAACTTTCGGGAACTACCGAATTCAAGCCCGTGACTTTGGCGGAGGTACAAAAGAATCTCGACGATTCAACGGCAGTATATTTCTTTAGTAGTATGTTTAAGAATGAAGGTCTGGGTTTGCTTATTGATAAGAAAACGATAACGCCAATTTCATTTCCTGTCGACTCTATGCTTCATAATTTCAAAAGTATTACGGCATCTATTTCAGGTGATGGAATCAACCTTGAGGAAATACTCAACTTTTACCGAAGTCTTCTACTTATTCCTAAAGTAGCTTCGAGAGGCAGTATTTTACTCGATTCTGTTGGACCCTCCCCATCTCCGGAGCTACGCGAAAAAATCTCGAGATTACTCTATAGTTATTTTTTTAAGGATATAAAAGGTAAATTATCACACTATAACACACTCATTATTGTGCCCGATGGTGCCATTAATTTTCTTCCTTTTGAGTCATTGCTCGATAGCTCTAATCATTATTTAGCTGAAGGTTTAAATATTGGTTATGTTCAATCGTTAAGCATTGAGCAAACCATAGCAAAACGGGTCTATACGAAACAAAGGAAAACCCTACTTGCATTTGGTGGCGCGATTTATAATACAACAACCCCAATGGCAAAAGTGCAAACCAAAGAGGCCCGGGCAGTGATTACCAAGGAAGCTGAAAAAGCAGTTGCAAGTCGGGGTTCCTTATCCGATACCTATTCCAAATTAGGTTATGGCTCGTGGGCCAATTTGCCGGGGACACAAGTAGAAGTAGAGAAATTGAAAAAGATGATCTCATCATGCGATGTTTATTTGGGCCCTGCGGTAAATGAAGCGAAGATCAAAGAATTATCAGAAACCAATCAATTGCTCAACTATAAGGTAATTCATTTTGCTACCCACGGAATGGTTGTTCCAGAAGTCCCGGAATTATCTGCACTTGTGCTATCACAAGATCAAGCCAATAGCAAAGAGGATAATTACTTGCGAGCCGATGAGATAAGTAAATTAAAAATGAATGCTGATTTTGTGGCCTTGTCGGCTTGTGAAACCGGTTTAGGAAAGATTTATAAAGGGGATGGTGTGGTGGGTCTCACGCAATCCTTTATGATTGCCGGTGCCAATAGCTTGGCTGTATCTTTATGGAGGGTTGGCGATGAATCGACGTCACAATTCATGACCGGAATTTATAGTTTGACAGGGGTTGATAATAATTATTTAAAAGCATTAAATGCCATGAAACGTAAATTCATATCCGGTGTTTACGGTGAAAAATATAAGGCCCCTTATTTCTGGGCACCATTTGTTTATTATGGAAAATTTCACGCAAATTGAAAGGGTTGTTTATTTGCGGTCAATAAATAATTAGTTTGAGGCCTAAAAAAGTGAAAAATTAGATTGCGGAGTAGTCGCCTCCTATTTTTAGTGTCAAATCTTTTTTCATTTATGCAAATAACGGTTATGTTTGCATGACAATCAGCTAATGTTTTTTTTTTAAAAATAACTCATCATGAATAAAGGAATCAACTATTTATCTACTGTATTAGTGCTATCACTCTTTCTCGTGTTTTATAGTAGCTGCAAAAAAGAAGAGCCCAACAATCCTCCTCCAACGGGTTTGTTACCTACTTTAACTTCCAATGCAATGAGTTTGATTAAATCAAGCACTGCCAGTAGCGGAGGCGAAATTACTTCCGATGGTGGATCTTCTATTATCGCCCGCGGCGTATGTTGGAGTACCGGTGCTACTCCTACCTTAGCCGACAATAAAACCAACGATGGTGCTGGCGTGGGGAGTTTTACGAGTGCTCTTACCAACTTATCTCCGAATACCAGTTATTACGCACGAGCTTATGCTACCAACAGTATTGGAACGGCATACGGTAGTGCACTCTATTTTACAACGCTTTCCACGGCCTTAGGCGATAATTACTTAGGGGGTATTATTGCATATATTCTTCAACCAACCGACCCTGGTTATGATGCTGCTATTCAGCATGGCTTAATAGCAGCCCCAACCGACCAAAGTGCTGGAATACAATGGTATAATGGCACCAACATGTCAACCGGTGCATCAGGAATGGCGATAGGCACCGGTAACGCAAATACGAATACGATTGTAGCGATGCAGGGCGCCGGAAGTTACGCCGCTTCCATTTGTCTTGATTTAAATTTAGGGGGCTATAGTGATTGGTATTTACCAAGCAAAGATGAACTCCTTCGGCTATATGCTAATCGAGTTGCAATAGGTGGTTTCATCAATAGCAACTATTGGACTTCTTCTGAAACAGGAGGCATTTTCAGTGCTTTGGCTATATTTTGGCCCACTGGTGGCCCCATAGGTACAACCAAGGACAATATCTTCCGAGTGAGAGCCATTCGTTCTTTTTGATGCGTATGGTATTCGCCGATTCTCTTTTATTTTGTTTTTCGGCATACCGAAATCAGAGGCCCGAAATCTCCGTCGAGTTCTTTTGGTGATAAGTCGTGCAGGTACATTTGCGAAATGGAACCATCCAAAAAGAGCGCATTCTCGCAATTAAATATTTCCCTGAAAAACGAGGCGAAATCATAAAAATTGGTTCCGTTGATGGTAAGTGCAAAGACTATTTTTTTCTTGTTTCCACTAATCAAACCTACGCCACTTCTTGTTTTTAAATTCTTTGAACCGTATTTGAAAGCCTTGTGAATGCTTCCGTTGATAACAAGCATTGGACCTGATTGCGTTGCCAACTTAAATTTCTTTAGTTCTTTTTCATTGATGTGCCCTAGTTTTTCTGTCGAATCAATATGTGGGATGTTAGAAGCATCGATATAAAATACGCCATTGGGTTTCAAATAAAAATTGGCGTTAGGCTTAGATTTTCCGGTATCAAGGGGGAAAAATATTTTGCTGTTTTCTTCGATATATAATCCCTCAGGTTCATATTCTGGGGTAAACATTCCAGCATTGGTAATCATCAATGGCTGTCGTTTATCAACCTCTAATTGCGTTTTTAACGCCCCAAAACTAAAGAAATTGGCTTTATCTGCTCCCGGTTTATAAAGATGCAATTGTATTTCATCACTATCTAAATTAGCAACAAAAATATGATAGGTAACATTTTGAAAAACAACCGATTTGCTTCCATTAATTTTTAAGGTATAGTTTCGAAGTTTCGTTAGTAGCTTTTTTAATTCTGATTTTTTCTTCGTCGTGCTTTTTATACGACTGTATGCTCTTACATAGATTTGAAAGGAATCTACTGGGGTGATTCCGGCTGTTTTTATGTAGTTGATTCCGGCTGTTTTCTTAAATGCACCAAAAGATATAAGACACAGTGTGACGAAGAGTGTTATCAATGCCTTTGAGAGGAGATGCTTCATGCTTTACTTACTTGCTACAACGAATAGAGATGGCACCTGCGATACCCGGTTTAGAATGTAGGATTCTTACTTTGGATGGTTTTTGTTTTTTTAATTTTATCAAGTTATCATGATAGCCCCCATCATAGAATTCTATCTTAATCGTATTCGGACTGATGCTTCCATTGTTCCAGGCTTTTACAATGAAATCATTTCGTTGTCCTGGTATTAGGTTTACCGTACGGTTAATGGTACCATGATGCTTTAGTTTAATCATCTCTCGCTTTACAATTTCCTCGCCATTAAAAAATACAGATACGGTATCATTGTCTTGCTGCCCATCGTCGTATAATAATAAAGTTAATTCACATTGGTTAAATTTTAAATCTGGAGTATAAGCTACTTTGTCGGGCAGATACGTTTTTGTTATGGTCTTTTCTCGTGTGTCACTCGTCATTTTACTGGAACCTACCACGCTTACATTAAATGAACATTCCGAACTGTTGCCGCTTTTGTCAGTGGCTTTATATCGAATTTGAGTTACGCCTACCGGAAATTCTGCGCCACTAACTAATCCTTGAACCCGTGTTAATGAGTCAATACCGCAATTGTCATAGGCCTCTGGGGTATCATAGGAAAAACGAATCGAATTTTCATTGGCTTTACAATAAATAACCGTGTCATTAGGGCAGTGTAGTATAGGCTCTTCCGTCTCCTTCACCGTTACTTTAAAAGAACATTCTTGCACCAAATTTTGGGATACTGTTTTTTGGAATTTATTTATCGTAGTACCACAAGGAAAGAATCGTCCGCTGGCAATGCCTTCCATTAATTGATAACGTTCATTGTCTTTGGTGTCGGGGAAGGAATAATTTACGATGGCACCGCATCGCGCCGGTTTGCTCTCTTGTATTATATCGGGTGGACAAAAGGCCGCGTCAGAGATAACTCGTGTATTAGAATGAATAACAAAAACATTAAAACTACATTCAGAAAAATTATTCGCCTCGTCGGTAGCAACAAACGTTAAACTCGTTTTACCATTCGGGAAGAAAGATCCACTGGATAATCCTTTTACCATTGTTATTTTCGAATGTGAACAGTTGTCGGTTGCAATAGGACTGCGATAATTAAAGATGATGCCATGAGATGTAGAATCATCATTTATGATGATGGTATCGTGGTGGCAATTGAAAACAGGAGGTTCATTATCGGTAACGGTAATGAGTGTCTGACACGATTTGATGATACCCGATTTGCTTTTAGCCTCATATACAAGGGTGGAGGTGCCAATGGGGAACCGTGAGCCCGGCGGCAATCCACTAACTTGCTTTATACCCGCATTTCCGCAGTTATAATCGACAGAAGCTTTATTGAAATTTACCTTCGCATCACATCTTCCTGGGTCATTCGATACATGAATATCCTGTGCACAGGTCATCTCCACCGTGTCTTTTACTAAGGCATACGAATTCTCTTTATATTGTTCAACTATCTCTGTTTCTGACAATGCAGCATTGTAAATTCGTAAATCATCAAGTGCTCCACAAAAATATTCCAAATCTCCCGGTACATCTCTTCCAATATTTAAGGGGTCATCGTTCGCTGAAAAAGTTTTATTATAATGGAACTCCCAAATCTTCATATTATTCAAAAATGCCTTTACGGTTCTTCCATCAAATACTAATGCATAGAAATACCATTGCCCGAAAGAAAATCTGTTGTTGACATAGTTGGTGTCATATTCTGTAAAATCAGTGTTTATTGAAACCGTGCTTTGCGCCGACGACTGGTAAAACTGTACCCTATATTGAGGATTATTATACGTTTCTTCGAAATAACTTCCTTTACAAATAAGGGTAAGCCATTTATTTCCCTTGGTAAATGAGGTGCTATCTAATTTGAACCAACACGTTACCGTTATGCTATTTAAAGCTGATTTTAAAGAAGGCGAACTAGGAACTTCAATATAGCCGCCCTTGCCGTTGAAATGTAATGCACCACAAGGATTGCCAAATCGATCGGGAATTGTTTTTACTCCTCCAATAAATCGCCCATCATTATTGTTTCCACTAAAATCGGCTGTACTGTTATCGAATGGATAATACGCTATAAGTCGCTGGCTAGAAGCAGAAATCATCGCAACAAGAAGCACGATGAGAAATAACTTGTGAAACGTGTTTCTATGGTGTGTCATTGAAAATAATAGGTAAGAAGATTAACGGCAACACTTAAATCTTTCTCCCCTTTTATCATTCGGTTATAGGAACCATCTTTTTCATAGAGTTTAAAAACATCCTGATCACCGGTATCTAAGTTTATCATGAAACTTACTTCCATATCTTTAAACTGGTTTAGGAATTCCAACGATTTTTTAGAGCCATTATAAAGGGTCGCATATTCTGAGGATTGAATAATGGCATGTACTATTTTCCCTTTTTCGTCTTTTCCAATGGCCAAAAACCTCCTGGGGGCTATGGCATTGGAAGCGTTCATAAAGGCAATGTCTAATTTATTGTTGTATACTAAAAGATGGGATTGAAATACCGTTGCTTCGTGGCTTACTGCCCACTTAATGAAGGCTTGCATGTCCCACGCCGATTTTCTCAAGTCATATTTTTTTGTAGAGTCAACATCATCACCCTTTAATCTAAGGTCGCCGTCTTTGAGGTTGGTAACAGTGATTCCTCCATTTGCATTGACAATGACGAGCCCATCAAAATTATTTGCTAATGTTTTGTTTACCACCACCCCGTTATCGATGGTTAGCCCCACAGGAACACCATCATAATCCATGTAGGTTCCACTAGAGACGAGAATAACATTTTTTCCGGACACCCATTTTTGATACCTTTTGTAGACATTATTTCCATTGAAATCAGCAGCCGCAAAGTATTTTGCCTTCACTCGGTTGCCTTCCCGTTTCATATAAATTACATTGAATTGTTCTTCCTTGTATTTCACTGAGGATATCTCAATATAATTCGCGTCGTAGGTTGCCATGGACGTATCGCGCCACCCGGAGGATTGAAAAGAGGCCGTCAATACAAATACCGAGAATAGCATCAATCGTTGTTTCATAATGGTTTGTTTTTTAAACTTCTCTTGAAGATATAAATATAAGGAAAAAATATGATTAATACAAGAAATAGTATGACCAATTTAAAAAGAGGGGTTGTGGCATGCCAGAATTTATTAAAGAGATACGACCACTTCTTTTGAATTAAATTGGATATTGTTTTTTCAAGATAAGTTCCTTTGATGGGTGTACTAAATTGTTTCTCTTTAAGACGGTCGCTCAAATACTTAAATTTGTAATTGTATTTAATAGAATACTCCTTGTCGTAGTAGGTTTGAAGTCTGTTGGAAACGAAATTGAACCAATGGCTATAAACGACTTGGAATAAGATCGCGTTGGGTTGGTCGATCTCTGAATAGGAATTAAATTTTTCTGCCCATTGAATAATTTGTATCAACGAGTCAGGATTATAAGAAGTAAAGGATGATTTAATTCGTTCCTCCAATTTCTCGGTTAAGGCAATGGAGAGCACTTCTTGGTTCAGCATTCTATTATCATGGTTCATCGAGTCGAGAGCCGCCAAATTATTGCGAATAGCATTAATATCATGAAGGTTAGCCGAATCAAGGTAGATGGCATAAGGGAATGATGTTTTAAGCTGCTGCAAATCAATTTCCATCAGGTGTGGGTATAAATTGAAGTTAGCCTTGGCTTGTATTGGTTTCTCTACCGGAATATCAGAGGAGTAATCAATTTTTATCACGAGTATCATGAATGCAGTGATTAGAATACTCATTGCGGTAAGCAACCAGTTTAATGGGTTTGAAAAAAAACGTTTCATTCTAATTCGTTTACACTATTATTTTGGTTAAAGATAAAATTGCATTACACATCATGTTTAAATAGTAACACTTTAAATTTTTTAAATTTTCTATGTTTTAAAGGCAATCTAATCGGTTTTACCCGAAGTACAACACACTCCGTTTCACTGCACTTTCCTTTTGCCATTACAAAATATTTAGCTCTTCTTCTAACAATTACCGCAATGGAATCGCCTGTTCCTAGGTATTTATTAATCGTGCAAGTGTCTTTATACCAGTACCATTGTGCATCATTTCCAAGTATCCCACCCGTCACGGTTAAGATGGTTTTTTCCCATTTATGGAAGGTATCCGGTGTTATGATTCGTGCGTTGGTGATGTCAGAATTTTGATTGACATAAATCGTGACCGAGGTGCCATTGGACGTATTGCATGTTCCATCTCTTCGGAGAATATAGGTGCTAGTTTTTACCGGATAGAATTCAACAAAAGCACCTGAGGCAACGATCTTTCCTGAACTAGAATCTAAATACCAATTCCAAATTCCATCGTCGTCAATTACATAATTATCAACTTCCATCTCCACTTTTTCGCCTTCGCAAACCACTGGTTTTCCTTTGTATATGATGGCAAACCGCTCTGAGGAGGTTTCTAAAATATTAATTTCTGTTTGCACGTGCTCAGAGGTATCCATAGTGCCTTCTGCACGTACGTAATAGGTTGTTTTTTGTGTGGGCTTTACATAAAGTGTTGCTCCTGTTCCAAGGCGTTTTCCTAAATCATCACCGGTGTACCAAGCCCAAACGGCCGAGTCTTCTAAATGACCTTCAAAAACTTTAAGTAAGGCACTATCACTTGGGCAAATCGAGTGTGGTGCAATAATACCTGTGGCCGCTATGCTTTTGCTTTTTTTCGGCTCTTGTGTGATAACGAGGCTTTCTTTCCCTGTACCTTGAAGTGTAATCTGTACGCATTTTGTGATGCAACCATCACCTTCCGCTCTAACAAAGTAGGTGGTCGTTTGCTCCGGTCTTACTTTTATTATTTTACCCTTACCAATTAATTGGCCATCACAACTATTTTCATGCCAGCACCATTCTGCTTCAGCTCCAAGATAACCACCTGTGGCAAGCAGCGAAGTGAGGCTATTAAAAGTGATGGTGTCTATTCTAAGTGGTTTCACCGAATACGATTTCGGCATTAATCCGGAGTCGAACCTTTTGGTTTTTGAGGCGAGTACATTATAGAAGGGTTGAACCAAATAGGAAGCCTGAAAACGGTTATCCAACGATTCGAATATTAATCCATCTACCATTCCGCCGGCAACTGTCCATAGGTCGGCATTGATCTGTTGGTAAAATAAATTATTATTGCAATCAACATAGTTCATGTCCCAATTTACATAATTGGGCCGTGTTTTATAACGCCCGGTAAGGCGGGTTCGATATTTAAATAATTTACCTTCATCTTGGCAGCTGTTATCAGAATAATAAATCTGAAGTTCCACGGTCATATTTTCATCACTATAAATGGGCACCCATTCATCCCATCCTGTTTGAGAGAAGACGTATACAGAAATAAAAAAGAAGAAAAAGAAAATGGAGATTCGTGTAGGCATCAATGCTCAAAGTAACAAAGAAATTACTTTGGAAATGGGCTAACTTATTACGCGATTTTCGCCTATAATTGTTGGGGTGTCTATCTTTGACGACAAATAATTCTTCGAAAAGTAAAGCACTTATTGCCGCTCAAGCTCTTTTTTTAGAAATGTTGCAGTGAAACTTTTTTTGTTTTTGGATACCTGTTCCGGTGTTCCTTCACATAGAATATTTCCTCCTCCCTTGCCGCCTTCAGGGCCTAAGTCAATAATCCAATCGGCAACTTTTACGACATCTAAGTTATGCTCAATAACCAAAACCGTATTTCCTTTATCTACCAACCGTTGCAATACATCGAGTAGTACACGTATATCCTCAAAGTGCAACCCGGTAGTGGGTTCATCTAAAATATAAAAGGTTTGTCCCGTATCTTTCTTACTTAATTCGGTAGCCAGTTTTACACGCTGTGCCTCTCCTCCGCTTAGCGTTGTGCTTTGCTGTCCCATGGTAATATAATCCAGCCCCACATCATGTAGTGTTTGAATTTTTCGAAGTATATGCGGCATGTTTTCAAAAAACAAAACGGCTTCTTCAATACTCATATCCAATACATCACTGATATTTTTTCCTCGGTATTTAACCTCTAATGTTTCACGGTTATAACGCTTCCCGTTACAGGTTTCACATTTTACATAAACATCGGGCAAAAAGTTCATTTCGATTTTACGCAAGCCAGCCCCTTCGCAGGTCTCACAGCGGCCACCTTTTACATTGAACGAAAAACGACCCGGTTTATAGCCACGTATTTTTGCTTCCGGTAGCTCGGAAAACAAATTACGCACGTCGGTAAATACACCCACATAAGTTGCCGGATTGCTACGGGGTGTTCGCCCAATGGGGCTCTGGTCAATTTCAATAACCTTGTCGAGATGTTTTAAACCATCGATTTTTTTGAAGGGTAGTGGTTTTTTACGAGCATTGTAGAAATATTCGTTGAGAATGGGGTATAATGTTTCATTAATGAGCGATGATTTTCCACTACCACTTACACCCGTTACGCATATAAATTTCCCTAAGGGTAAAGAAACATCCACATTTTTTAAATTATTTCCAGTGCATCCTTTCATCGTTAAAAAATTACCATTACCTTCTCTTCGCTTAGCAGGGATGACAATTTGCTTTTTCCCGTTGATAAATTGAGCGGTTAAGGTTTCACTCTTTAAAAACGCTGCAGCCGGAAGGTTTGCAATGATATGTCCACCGTGCACCCCCGCGCCGGGCCCCATATCAATAATATGATCTGCATGTTCCATCATATCCTTATCGTGCTCCACGACTAAGATACTATTGCCTAAATCACGTAATGCCTTAAGTGAATTAATTAATCGAATATTATCACGTTGGTGCAGTCCGATGCTGGGTTCATCTAAAATATACATAACACCCACTAGTTGCGACCCAATTTGAGTTGCCAGTCGGATTCGCTGTGCCTCCCCTCCACTAAGGGTTTTGGCAGGGGCATTCAGGGTAATGTAATGCAGTCCCACGTCAGTCAAAAACTGAATTCGTGTTTTTATTTCTTTTAAAATCTCTAATGCAATAATCTTACGTTTTACGTCAAATTTTCCATCTAAAGTATTAATCCAATTTTGTAAAACGGAGATCTCCATCTGCGATACTTCAGCAATATTTTTCTCATCAATCTTGAAAAACAAACTTTCGTTCTTTAGTCGTGCACCCTTACATTGTGGGCACGGTTCAATGCTGGCAAATTCTTCGGCCCATTGGGCCAAACTGTCGCTGGTATTTTCAGTGAGTTGTTTTTTCAATAATGGCAGCACTCCTTCGAAAGATGAATTATATAGCTGCTTAAATCCTGAATTGTATTCGTAATTTATTTCAAATGTTTCCCCATCACTTCCATGTAAAATGATATCTAATGCGTGTTTTGGGATTTTTGATATGGGGTCGGCCAATGAAAATTTATATTTTTTAGCAATCGCTCGCAGTTGTTGGAAGGTCCAGTTTTCTCTTACTTCACCTAACGGAACAATGCCTCCTCGGTTAATACTTATTTTGTGGTCGGGTATCACTTGTTTCTCATCAATGGCAGCCATCTCACCTAAGCCGTTACACGTGGGGCAGCTTCCATAAGGAGAGTTAAAGGAGAACGTGTTGGGCTGAGGTTCATCATACGCAATTCCGTTTTCAGCATCCATTAAATTCTTGCTAAAGAACCGTACGACATCTGTTTTGGTGTCCATCACACTGAAGGTGCCATTGCCCGATTTTAGGGCCTTCCGTGCCGATTCCGTTAAGCGAAGTCGAACCGTTTCATCTACCTCAATGCGGTCAATTACAATTTCAATATCATGAATTTTGTAACGATCAACCTGCATTTTAGGCGTAATATCGAGTACCTCCCCATCTATTCTTACCTTGCTATATCCTTGTTTTCTAATTTGTTCGAAGAGCTCTCTGTAATGACCTTTTCGGCCCTTAACCACAGGAGCTAGTATGATTACTTTTTTTTCAAAATAATCGGTATTGATGGTTTCAATAATTTGTTCTTCCGACAGACGCTCCATTTTTTTGCCATTAACAAAACTGTAAGCATCGGCACATCGTGCATAAAGCAATCGAAGAAAATCATAAACCTCGGTAATCGTTCCTACGGTTGAACGAGGATTCTTACTCACGGTTTTTTGTTCGA
Organism: Bacteroidota bacterium; assembly: GCA_947507965.1. Taxonomy (GTDB): domain Bacteria; phylum Bacteroidota; class Bacteroidia; order UKL13-3; family UKL13-3; genus CAINMV01. Next base: position 23,111 of record CANNQU010000002.1, on the reverse strand, counting down.
TGGCAATTACGGGGCTAAGTCCTTCAATTTTATCTACGTCGGGGCGCTCCATGGTTCCAATAAACTGCCGGGCATAGGCATTGAAGCTTTCCATATAACGGCGCTGTCCTTCGGCATAAATGGTATCAAATGCGAGCGACGATTTGCCGCTGCCACTCAAGCCGGTTATGACCACCAGTTTATTACGAGGAATGATTACGGTTATATTTTTAAGGTTGTGTTCGCGTGCACCGATAACCTCTAACACACCTTCTTCAATATACTCCGCTTGTTGCTTAGTGCTTACTGCTTCCTTCTTTACCACGATTTTGTTTTAGGATTTCTTTAGATAGATTGGGGGTGCAAAAATAAAGGTTGTTACTCATACAAATAAGTAAATTTTAATGATAGCGGAAGAGACACGATAAATATTCTAAAATAGGCCTGCTGAAGATCAAGCGCTAAACAACTCGTAATAACATATTACTTATTCCAATAATACTCTTTCTCCCCTTTCATAGCCTTTTCATAATCAGGTGCTGTTATTAGGTCGTTATAATTAGGAGCACAACCGCGTTTTAAAAACTGAGTTTTATATAGCTTATAATTCATTCCATCCCAATGAAGAGCGCCATTCCAGTATTGAATGCTTTGAAAAATATTAAGCAATAGGAGTAAGGAAAACAAACATAAAGCACTCCAGCGCAGGAGCATTTGAGCCGAAACAATCTTTTCAATGCATACAGCCAATGGAATCGACCATAAGGCATACATCTCAATATAGGCTCGCATTCCAAAAGAGCCACCATACCACCAACACCACCAGCTGCTAATAATAAAAATATTGGCAACGGTAAATATCCAGAAGGCAAAACGAAACTGAGGCAATCGTTTCTTTAACAAAAATAACCCATAAAAAGCGAAAGACATTAGAGGAGTATAGATGAACAATCCTTTTCTAAAACTAAATAAACTTTCCAAGATATGCGGGTTGGTAAAATAGAAAGATTCATTCAAGTAGGAGTAAAAGAGCCAATGGCCTGTAACGGTTTTCCAATATATTAATTGTGGAATCCAAGGAAGGAGAATAAATATTGCAATGCCAATTAATTTTTTGCGATAGGTTAGCATCCAATGCCATTTCCCTCCAATGGAATGCCGGCTATACACATTATATAAAAACGGAATTAAGCCGATAATAACATTGGTTGGGCGAATTAAGATGGCTATACCCATAGCCAGGCCTAAACCAATGGTTTGCCACCACGTGGCTTCATTATGCCACCGTATGGTGAGGTATAGAATAAGGCTAAACAAAAAGAAATTAGGAGCGTGCGTCATGGGTCCTTCCTGCACACTATAAAAAAACAAGTTCGTGCCAAGCCCTAAAATGATTAAAGTGGCAGCGGTAACAAATTCCGTGAAGTAGTTGAGCAAAATTTTTCGAAGAAACCATAGGCCGAAGAGCATATAAAACAAGCCACTTAAACTCATGAAAAATTGATATGGTTTGCTAAAACCATCGGTCGGTTTGTTCGTTAGATTAGCTACCACATGACCCATTAAAAAGAAGGGGCTATAGAGATAGCTCATCCCCATACTCATCTTCAATACATGTCCACCATTAGGGGCGTCTAAATGCCAATAACGATGATGAAAATCGCGCGTCGAGTCATCTAAAAATTGAAGTGTGGGGTCATGTTCAATGAAGGTAGCCGGAAGATATGCATAATAATAATTAATATCGTGAATAATAACCCCATTTTCTTGTTTATATAGCCCCCTAATTAAAATTATTCTGGAACAAAGTATAAAAATTAAAAGAAGGGTTATAAAGCTTAAACTTTTATATAATTGCATGGCGCTAAGATAGATTTAAAAATAAAACAGCCTGCAAAATAGTGCAAGCTGTTTTATTTAAATTATAGGACTCATTAAAACTTACCACGGAACTTCATCGTTTGAGCTACTTTATCCATGGCTACAACGTAAGCCGCGATACGCATGGGTATTTTGTGCAATTGTGCACTCGCATAGACGCGTTCAAAGGCTTGTTTCATTACCCGGTCGGCTCTTCTGTTGACACGTTCTTCCGTCCAGAAATAACCCAATCGATTTTGTACCCACTCAAAGTAAGAAACCGTTACTCCCCCTGCATTGGCAAGAATATCAGGTACAATCATTATTTTTTTATCGAATAAAATTTGATCGGCATTCGAGTTTACGGGTCCGTTAGCACCTTCTACAATTAGTTTTGCTTTTATGTCGGCCGCATTCTCTTTTGTAATTTGGTCTTCCATGGCTGCCGGAACCAAAACATCAACATCAAGCGTTAGTAATTCGGCATTGGTAATTTTCTTGGCGTTTGGCAACCCTTCCAAAGAGCCCTTGTTTTCATTACGAAATTTAATAAGATCTTCTATGTCGAACCCTTCAGCATTATAATAGCCACCGGTGATGTCGCTCACAGCAACGATTTTTAAACCTTGAGTTGCAATAAGTTTTGCAGAAATGGATCCTACATTTCCAAAGCCTTGAACCGCACAAGTGGCACCGTTGGGTTTAATTCCCAATTTACCCAATGCCGCACGGCAAGTAACCATTACCCCGCGCCCTGTAGCTTCCACGCGCCCAAGCGACCCCCCCAAAACAAGAGGTTTCCCTGTGACTACAGCCGGCGATTCAATACCCTTGATTTTACTGTATTCATCCATAATCCAAGCCATTTCTTGCTGACCGGTATTCATATCGGGTGCTGGTATATCTTTATCAGGCCCAAACACATCCGACATGGCGGCGGTATAGGCACGGGTAAGTCTTTCTAGTTCTCCTTTACTCATTTTGCGTGGATCACAGGTGATTCCACCTTTCGCTCCACCATAAGGAATATCAACAACAGCACATTTCCAAGTCATCCAAGCGGCAAGTGCTTTTACTTCGTCCAAATTTACATCCATACTATAGCGAATGCCCCCTTTGCTTGGGCCTACAATGTCACTATGGATCACACGGTATCCTTCAAATACCTGAACACTGCCATTATCCATCGAAACCGGCAAATTAACCATAACAATTTTTTTGGGCGCTTGTAACACCGAAATGGTGTTCGAGTCCAAACCTAAAATTTGAGCTGCTTTGTTAAAGCGGTTCATCATGCTTTCAAAAGGATTCGGTAAATCTTTTAATGGAATATCAGTAGCCTTACTCATAAAAATGTATAATAATTTTTGCAAACGTACATTATTTTATGAACATAGCAAGGAATTTTACGCGTTTTGAAAGGATAAGTTCTGCCGAGAAAAGGCTTAACTAACGTATAGCATATTGGAAGATGTGTAATTTGAAATGGACAAACATTTAGGCCCGATGGAAAATAATCTTTTGATTTCACCCTTTTTTCGGGTAGATATTTGTTGGCAATCGTTAAAATTCAATTATTTTAGGTTTTATGGAACAAATAATGGAATCTTAAGCCTTGCGGCATAAAAATTGCTACATGGACAATCGCATACAGAAAATTTTAAAAACTGCCTCGTGGTTAGCAAGGATTGTTGATCTAGGCATTAAAAACAGGTTTACGTCAACCGAGTAGGGTAGATGACCTACTTTTTCTTCCCGTTGGATTTTTCTGTGTTGCACCATCTTAATAAATTGCAATGATATATTAGATACACTATTTTATTTTTTTAACCATTTACTTATAAACCATTTCTTAATTCATGAGACAACTTAAAATTAGCCGTCAATTTACCAATCGTGAAAACAAATCACTCGATAAATATTTGAGTGATATTAGTCGGGTGCCAATGATAAACGCAGAAGAGGAAGTAGAGCTGGCTCAACGGATTCGTGAAGGCGATCAAGCCGCATTAGAACGTTTGGTGAATGCAAACTTACGTTTTGTGGTGTCGGTTTCTAAACAATATCAAAATCAAGGTTTAACGCTAGGTGATCTTATTAATGAAGGAAATTTAGGACTCATTAAAGCAGCAAAACGTTTCGACGAAACTCGTGGATTTAAATTCATTAGTTATGCTGTGTGGTGGATTCGTCAAAGCATCTTGCAAGCGATCGCCGACCAAGCTCGAATTGTTCGACTGCCTTTGAACAAAGTAGGATCTTTAAGTAAAGTGATGCAAATTTATGCCGAGTTGGAGCAGAAGTTGGAGCGTGAGCCTACTCCTGCTGAAATTGCAGAAAGATCCGAGATGAGTTTAGAAGAGGTGGAAACGGTACTTAAAACCAGTGGTAAAGCCATGAGTTTGGATGCGCCGTTAAGTGATAGTGAAGATAGTAACTCCTTATTGGCTGTATTAGGCCAAAATGATGAGCCGAATCCGGATGATCATCTGCTGGATGAATCTCTTAAACGCGAAATTTCGATTAGTTTAAGTTCTTTGTCTGATAAAGAAAAAGATATTCTAAAATATTTCTACGGTTTAGATGGTAATCCACCGTATAGTTTGGAGGATATCTCCGAGAAAGTTGGGCTTACACGCGAAAGAGTACGCCAGATTAAAGAGAATGCCTTAAAGCGTTTGAGAAAATCTTCAAGAAGTAAGATATTAAAAACCTATTTGTAATTTAGGTTTTCCCTCGGTTCGGTTTTTTGTACCGATGGTTAAACAAAAAAGGCCTGCTTCTTAGCATGCCTTTTTTGTTATTTAGATTTCCTGATTCAAAGAAAAAGGAGCGGTTGAATGGATGTTAAGAAAGTAACTTCTGCCTCAAAATAAATTCATATTGCTCGTTATCACGTCTGATTTTTTGAGTGGATTCATAGGTCTGAAAAGCATCGTAAATAAGTTTTTTTAAATCTTCTGCGATATAAGGTTTACGCACGTATTGGAATATTTTTCCTTTGTTTACCGCCTCAATAACCGTTTCCATATCGGTATATCCGGTAAGTAAAATTCTTACCGGGTCAGGGAAATCATGCATTATTTCCTCCAGAAATTCGACTCCCGACTTAATGGGCATTCGCTGATCTGTAATAATAATATTTATTTTTCGCTTATGTAAAATTTCGCGTCCCTCGTCGGCCGATTCAGCAATGAAAACATCAAAATCGATACGGAAATTGGCCTTAAAGGAAATTAAATTATTCTTTTCGTCATCCACATAAAGCACCTGTATTTTTGGTTTTTCGCTCATAAAAGGGTCGTTATTTCAATTCAAATTATACTATATTTGCTTTTTAATAAGCAATGTTACAACACAAATATAGTACTTCCATAGATAAAAGCAATAAATCCTCGAAAATTCATACCCCTTTGTTTTTTCGTATTGCCAACGAAGACGATTTGTTCTATCTCGACCGACTAATTCAATCTCATAGTGAAATAATTATTCACGATGAAATAGAGAGCCAATTATGTGATCTAATAAAGCTTAGAAATCCTTCGCATAAGCTATCGGAGGCGCAAATTAACGAGCATAAATTACAGCATATTGGCTTGTTGAATATCGATGAATATGGCGTTTGGGTGTATTATCCATGGTGTAATAAGTTAGTTCATATCCTGGATGAAGACGAATTTATTGAAGTACGAACAAATCGCAATAAAAATAAGATTACAAGAGAAGAGCAAAATTTACTGGCTACCAAAAAGGTGGGTGTCATTGGCTTGTCAGTAGGACAATCGGTTTCGGTTACGATGGCAATGGAACGATGTTTTGGAGAGATTCGGCTGGCCGATTTCGACACCTTGGATTTAACCAACTGCAACAGAATACGTACCCCAGTATATAATCTAGGTCTTTCGAAAGCGGTAATAACGGCACGTGAAATAGCAGAACTTGACCCCTTTTTAAAGGTCGTTTGTTTTATGGACGGAATAACCGATGAAAATATCGATGACTTCATGACGAAGGATGGTAAATTAGATTTAATTGTTGAAGAATGTGATAGCGTTGAAATTAAGGTGCTAACGAGAGTGAAGGCAAAACAATACGCTATTCCTGTAGTTATGGAAATGAGCGACCGATGCATGATTGATGTTGAACGATTTGATTTGGAACCCGATTTGAAGATGTTTCAAGGAAAGTTAGACCACTTGGATTTAACTAATTTAAAGGATTTATCACCACAGCAGAAGATGGCCTATATGTATCCTATGGTAAGTGGTGAAAATGTTTCTTTACGTTTAAAGGAGTCGGTAGGGGAACTTGGGAAGACGTTATCGGCTTGGCCGCAATTAGCATCAGCGGTGGTTCTTGGAGGAGGAGCAAGCACCGATGTCGTTCGCCGTATTCTATTGAACTTAACCCATGTTTCGGGGAGGTTTTATTTTGATATTGAACAATTAATAGGAAAAGAATAATAAAAGTGAAGCGATATGGTGTTATGGTGATTTCTTAAATGTTTGTTTTTCAATAAGTAATTTACAAAAAATATATAGATGATAACTATTCGAGCTTTTCGGGCTATTGATGAACCCCAAACCTGTGCTAGGTTTTTGGAGGGGCACCGGAAGGTTTTAGAAGAATTTAATTTGGAGAACATTTCAACCAATACCCCCTTGTGGATTGTTCACCCCGATACCTATGTGGTGGTTGGTGAGTATCAAGGAGAGTTGATAGGGGGAATTAGGGTTCAGATTGCAGATGGAGATTTTCCTTTACCGGTTGAAGACGCGGTGGGTCATTTTGATGCGAATATTCATAAGCAGGTAAATAAGTATCGATTGGAGGATGGTGTAGGGGAGCTATGCGGATTATGGAACTCCAGAAAGCTTCCTCCTAATTTGGGAATAACGGTGCTGTTATCCATTGCCGCAGTGTCAATTTGTGATCAGCTAAACATTAAAAACTTATTTGCTATTGTTGCCGGATATACCTTAGCAGGAGCGAGACGTTTAGGCTTTGAAGTGGATAAGAGTGTTGGAAATAATGGGGAGTTTACGTATCCAAACTCAAATTTTGTTGCACGTGTTTTAAGAATGAATTGTATCACCTTGGTGGCGTCCACCATCCAGTATAAAACCGAGATGCTTGAATTAAGAGGAAACAGAAGATTAGCGAAGAAAATTCACGCCAATACGTTGGAGCTGGAATTGGAATACGATCTGGAAATAATAAATGTTCGTCCTTTTGTCTTGTAGAAGTAATAAAAATTCGATTCAAAATAATGAAACAAATAATTGTACTGCTGCTGTTACTATTGAAATTATCTCCTTTATTTTCGATAGAACCAGTAGTTTTTAGTAATAACAGCAAGCCGATACTGATAGGGAAAAGTATCGAATATTTTGAAGACAAAACGGATTCCAAGAAAATCGAGGAAATTAGTGTTTCCGCCATATTTAAATCCCATGAAAAGGATGTTGCAAATTTTGGTTTAACAAATTCTTCTTTCTGGCTGCATTTCACTGTTTTTAATAACTCCGATCAACCCGACTTATTGCTTGAAGTGGCGCAACCTCTCTCCGATGAAATTGAGCTCTATTCTAAAAATAGGGATGGCACATTCTCGGTTAAGCAGATGGGTGATGAAAGGTCGTTTAGTGGTCGTGAATATAGGTTTCCATCCTTCATTTTTAAACTCAGTATTTCGTCGCAATCTTCTGCTGAGTATTACCTGAAAGTAAGAAACCATGAGCAACAACAATTGCCATTATATATAGGAACTTATGATGATATTATAAACAAGAATATCGATGGAGAATCGTTAATAGCGCTTTATTTAGGGATTGTTTTGGTGATGTTTTTGTATAACTTGTTCCTGTATTTTAGTATTCGGGATAGAGCCTATTTGTATTATGTTGCTTATGTAATAACAATTGGTATTACCCAAGTTTCCTTGTTGGGTTATGCCTTTAAATTTTTGTGGCCTAATTTTATTTGGCTTCAACATAATGCAACGTATATTTTTAGTAGCCTCTCTGGTATTTCTATTGCCTTTTTTATGAAGGATTTTCTGAATACAAAGCAGGTGGTTCCGAAGCTTAACCGTATTATCGATTTTCTAATTGTGGGTTATGTTCTTTGTATTCCTTTGGCTACTGTATTTCATCAATACATTTTAGGCTACTATATGTTGCAGGTGATCGGTGGAGGTGGTGCAGTGGTTGCTATCATTACAGGTATCATTGCATTGAGAAATAAGGTCGCTTCGGCTCGATATTTTCTTATCGCCTGGCTCGCTTTCTTATTAGGCGTTATAATTTTTGTAGGTAAAGACTATAATCTTATCCCCTACAATGCATTCTCGCTATATACACTACCGGCAGGTTCTGCTATTGAGTTAGTACTCATTTCCTTTGCTTTGGCTAACCGAATCAATATTATGAAGAAGGAGAAAGAGGCATCCCAATTGATGGCATTAGAAGCATCGGAAGAAAATGAAAGATTGGTATTAGAACAGAATGTCATTTTGGACGCTGAAGTGAAAACTCGTACCCAAGAGTTGCAGTCAGCATTGCACGAATTAAAACGTTCGGAAGTGGAATTGGTAAACCGTGAGAAGATGTCTTCATTGGGCTTGCTAACGGCAGGCATTGCACATGAAATTAATAACCCAATTAATTTTGTTTCGGCAAGCGTCTCTCCTCTGAAACGTGATATCAGTGACATTTTGCACTTATTAAATGAATATGATACGTTAAAAGGTGATGGTCTGACGGCCAAGAGATTCGGGGAGATAGAATTAATGAAGGAGAAACTAGATACCCCATTTATTGTAGAGGAAATTAATATGCTGCTCGATGGTATTGAAGAGGGTGCATTGCGTACCGCAAATATCGTGAGAGGTCTGCAGAAATTCTCTCGCTCCGATGAACATATTATGAAAAATGCCGACTTAATTGACGGTATTGAGAATACGCTTACCTTATTAAACACCCAAATTAAGGATCAAATAACGGTGATACGGGATTATCAAACAATTCCCTTTTTGGATTGCTCTCCTGGAAAATTAAATCAGGTGTTTCTAAATATTTTGTCGAATGCCGTTCATGCCGTTCAAAGTAGTCCCAAAAAACAGAAAACGATAACCATTACAACGTTTCTGAAAGACGATACCATTCATATTTCAATTAAAGATAATGGAATAGGAATTCCTAAAGAAGAAAACGAGAAAATATTTGACCCATTTTATACAACAAAAGAAGTAGGAAAAGGTACCGGATTGGGATTGTCAATATCCTATGGTATTATGAAAGACCATAAAGGTGAAATCGTTGTAAATAGTATCGCAGGAGAAGGGGCCGAATTTATACTGAAACTACCAATCCAAAAGTAATATGATTAAACCAAAAATTCTATATGTAGATGATGAGCACCAAAATTTAACTATTTTCTCATCACTGTTAAGAACAAAGTATGAAGTTCTTACCTCGGTTACGGTTTCTGGGGCATATGATATACTTCACGAACATAAGGATATCCCTATTGTGATTTCTGATGAGCGCATGCCAGAGCAAAGAGGTATCACCTTTCTTGAAAACGTAAAAACGATTAACCCCGATTGCATCCGAGTTTTACTTACCGGATTTGCCGATAAAGAGGTATTGGAATATGCCATAAACAAATCGGGCATTTCTTGTTTTATTGAAAAACCTTGGAATGAAACCATCGTGCATGTTTCACTTGAAAATGCGATGGAGCTCTATAACTCAAAACAGCTTCTCAAAACACGTAATGCCGAATTACAGAAGTCTAATGATGCCCTTACACGGTTCACCTACAGTGCATCACACGAGATGCGTTCTCCTCTCACCAATATCTTAGGTATTGTAAAGGTTTCACGATTGGATAGTGAACTAAAAGATCTGCGAAACTATTTCAATTTAATCGAATCGTCAGTAATTCATTTGGATGGTTTTGTGAAAAACCTAATTGGATTTTACAAGAATGCGGGTATAGAATTGGATTTCCAAGAGGTCGATTTAAAGAAAATTGTCGACGATATTATCGCTTCATTTAAGTTTATTGAAGGAGCAAAAGATGTAATCTATAACGTACGTATTGATAGCTCTCAGCGATTTATTTCCGACCTTACCAGAATTAAGATGATAATGTCGAACCTTATTACCAATGCCATTAAATTCCAAAAAAATGATGGTACCCCATCGGAAATAAATATCGACTTTACGTTAAATGATACCGAAGCAACACTTATTGTAAGTGATAATGGAATCGGTATCGATGAGGTGGAACAAAAGAAGTTATTCAATATGTTTTATCGCTCGCTTCATCCTCGTTCGGGTACCGGTATCGGACTTTTTATCGTAAAAGAAACGGTGGAAAAGTTGGGGGGAGAAATAACCTTATCATCACAAAAAGAAATAGGCACTACATTTAATATAAAACTTTTAAATAACCCGATGAAAAAATGACACAGCTAAAATTTTTACTTATCGATGATAACCCAATTGATTTAATGGTAAACGAGCGATTGCTGCAAAACGCTTTTAACGACTGTTCTGTTACTTCCTTTTCAAATGCACTGGAAGCGCTTGAATTTTTAAAAGATAATCGAGGTAATGCTCATTTACTCCCTCAAGTGATCTTACTTGATCTTATTATGCCTAGATTAGATGGGTTTCAAATTGTAGATGAGCTCGAAAAAACGTACTCTGTTTTGCCATTCAAAGTTTTTCTGCTTTCGGCTACCATGAATGAGGCCGACTTTTCCAATGCAAATGAGAATAAATGGGTGGAGTCAATTTTGAATAAACCACTGGAAATTGAAGTTTTGAAGAACTTGATTTAGCGCCTATTAAATATACCATTCGGCTTGCTTTGGTTAAAAATCAAGAGATGCAAATTCTGTCGGGCCCTATCGAAAAATTGTTTTTACGATTAAGTTTAACTTATTTTTTCTTTTATGCGAATTTCTTACTACTTTTGCGCCTCTAAAAAAAGCGCATGTGGCGTAATTGGTAGCCGTGCCAGACTTAGGATCTGGTGCCGTAAGGCGTGGGGGTTCGAGTCCCTCCATGCGCACATTGAAAGACAAGAGACGCAATAAAGGCGTCTCTTTTTTTCATAAAAGAGTTAAACCAATTGATGCTGCATCCTTTAAAAAAAATCATTATCATGAACATAAATCACGAAATTAAAGAAGGTAATCTGGCTGTTATTACGTTGAAGTTAGATAAAACGGAGGTGGAAAGCAGGTATCAAAAAGACATCAAAGACGTTGTTAAAAAATCAAATCTTCCGGGATTTCGCCCTGGATATGCCCCCAAGAGCATTATTGAGCAAAAGTATGGTGCGGCAGTGCGTTTCGATGCTTTAAATAACATGGTTAATGATGGTTTAAGTGGTTATCTAGGCGAACAAAAATTAGCGTATTATGGTATGCCCATGAGCATAACCGATACCGAAGAAAAAATGGCAGGCGATACGCTGGATTTTAAATTTGAGCTGGGTTTACGTCCCGAAATAACGTTGAAAGTAGATGAAAGTATTACCTTCGATCGGTTTAAGGTGAGTATCGGTGAAACAGAGGTTGCGAATGAATTAGAATTAATTCAGCGCCGTCATGGTGCGCTAGGCGATGTTGATGCCGTAGAAAGTACCGATATGTTGAATGGCGACTTTGTGGAGTGTAATGAAGATGGTACGGTGTTTGAAGGAGGAATAAGTACAACAGAAAAAAGCATTTTGTTCTCCTCTATTAAAGACGAAGGAGAGAAAGCTAAGTTTTTATCTAAAAAGGTAGGCGATATTATTCTTTTTGACATTTTTAAGACCTTCGCTGATGACACCAAAGAAATTTCGCAGATTTTTGGTATAACCGTAGAAGCGGCAAACGATTTGAATCACACGTTTTTGTTCACGCTCAATAAAATACAACGTCTCATCCCGGCAGAACTTAATGAGGAGCTACTATCAAAATATAATACAGAAGAGCGTGAAGTGAAGTCGGTTGACGATTTGAAGTCGATTATCAAAAAAGAAGTGGAAGATTATTATGCATCGCAAGCGGAAGGAATGATGGAAGATGATATTATAAAAGGCTTAGTAAAGCTTCATCATATCTCGATGCCTGATGCTTTTTTGTTACGATGGATTAAACAACAAAATAAAGACAAAAATGAGCACGAAATTGAGCACGACTATCTTCATGAAAAAGAATATTTGAAATGGAGTATCATCCGTGATACTATTTTTGAGCAGGAAAAATACACACTGGAAGAAAACGATATTGAAAATCAATACCAGCTTTTACTTGCCAATTATATGCGTCGTTTTGGTTATGATCCTAGAAACGAAGCGATTCGTGCAGAATTTGAGAGTAAATATTTTAAGCGGGAAGATCAACAGGAAAGCATGGTAAACATGTTACGTACCACCAAAGCCCTAGCATACATTAAAAGTCATATCACCATTAACGATGTTGCCATTGACAGTAAGGGCTTAGATGCTGCAAAATTAGAACGTAGCAAACATGAACATGATCATGGCATGGAGCTCGATCATGAAAATACGCACGCTTAAGTTCTACTATAGGTCGTATTGTTTTCCGTTGATTAATTCTTTGACTCTAGCAAAAGCTACTTTTATTGTTTTATGCCATCGAGAGCGAATTATTATTACTTTGTCAGCTATTTATTGCCGTAATGTCGTATATATTCCATTTATTCGCTTTCGCACGAGTTTTGAGTTCTACTTGAAATACAAAATATAAATTAAAAAATCATGATATTTAATAATGAGTTCGAAAAATTTGCCGTTAAGCATCACGGCATTAGCAGTTTAACATTGCACAATTACAAGTCGGTAATGGGAAATGTGGAAGGCATGACACGTAGTATCATTGAAGAACGCGCTCAGCCATTTCGTGAAATCGATGTATTCTCACGTCTAATGGCCGACCGTATTATTTTTCTGGGTACTCCCATCGACGATTATATCGCCAATGTAGTTCAGGCGCAACTTCTTTTTCTTGAAAGTGCCGATGCAAAACGCGACATTCAAATGTATATCAATAGCCCGGGCGGAAGCGTACATGCTGGTTTAGGTATTTACGATACCATGCAATATATTAATCCTGATGTGGCAACTATTTGCACGGGTATGGCGGCGAGCATGGGAGCCGTGCTGATGTGTGCCGGAGTGAAAGGCAAACGCACCGCCTTGAAACATGCCCGTATTATGATTCATCAGCCCATGGGCGGCATGCAGGGACAAGCAACGGATATGGAAATTTCATTTAAACAAATTTCCATTTTAAAGAAAGAGTTGTACGATATTATCTCAAAACACAGTGGTAAAGATTATGAACAAGTATCGAAGGATAGTGATCGTGATTATTGGATGACTGCCGCCGAAGCGAAAGATTATGGCATGGTTGACGAAATCTTACTAAAAAGTAAAAACGAGAAAAAGAACAATTTATAATGCTTTAATTCTTACATTTGAACAGCCTCCGCCAACCGATGGTAGAGGCTGTTTGCTTTAGTTAAAATATATGAAAGGTAAAACAACAAAAGAAATCGTTTGTTCTTTTTGTGGACGGCCGCAAAACGAGACCGGTATGTTGGTGAGTGGTGAAAATGCGAACATTTGCGACTCCTGCATTTCGCAAGCCCATGAAATGCTCGGATCTGATGGTAATAATGGAAAGAAAAAGAAGCTCGTATCGGAGGCCATCAAAAACAAGAAGACACCCACCCCATCTGAGCTAAAAAGCTATCTCGATGATTACGTAATTGGGCAGGATGAGGCAAAAAAAGTGCTGAGTGTATCTGTTTATAACCATTACAAACGCATACTTAAACAGGGAGAAGAAGATGGAATTGAAATTGAAAAATCGAATATCATTATGCTCGGTGAAACAGGAACGGGTAAAACACTTCTTGCGAAGACTATTGCTAAGTTTATAAACGTACCATTCTGCATTGCCGATGCCACGGTTCTCACCGAAGCAGGGTATGTTGGTGAAGATGTGGAAACCATCATTACACGCCTGCTGCAGAGTGCCGACTATAATGTTGAGGCGGCCGAAATGGGTATCGTATTTATTGATGAGATTGATAAAATTGCACGCAAAAGCGACAACCCATCGATCACTCGTGATGTAAGCGGGGAAGGCGTTCAACAAGGATTACTCAAGCTGCTTGAAGGCACAGTAGCAAATATTCCACCTCAGGGGGGGCGTAAACATCCCGACCAAAAATACATTCAGGTTAACACTCAAAATATTTTATTTATCTGTGGAGGGGCTTTTGAAGGGATTGAAAGAAATATAGCCAACAGAATGCAGGCTCAAACCATTGGCTACAGAAATGATTCGCAGGAAGCCATGTTTGATAAGTCGAAGCCACTGCAATATGTCTCTCCAGCCGATTTGAAATCTTTTGGATTGATACCCGAAATCATTGGGAGGCTGCCTGTAATTACGTTCCTCAATCCACTCGATGCTGCTGCACTTAAACTTATTCTTACCAAGCCTAAGAATGCCTTATTAAAACAGTATAAAAAATTGTTTAAAATAGATGATATTAAACTGGAAATACATGATGACGTTATCGATATCATTGTGGCCAAAGCGTTAGAATATAAGTTGGGTGCCCGTGGTTTGCGTACGATCTGCGAAGCAATAATGCTTGATTATATGTACGATGCACCAAACCATAGAGGTGAGGAAGTGATCATAACGGCCGATTATGCTAGTTTGAAAATAGGGGAGTTAAATTTTAAGGCACTGAATGCCGCATAATAACGAATATTTGCTGTTAACGGCTTTCCATTCAATAGGTCAAATAAATTGTCATCATTAATTAATTTACAACCCATCGAGAGCTATACCTCGGATAGCTATGTCCCCTCACAAAATAATCTGAAGGAGATGTGGTTTGGGTGTTATACCGACGGATTTTGTTACGCCATATTCGATGGTCACCTGAAACAAATAGTAAAGTACCATAGCTTTGAAGTGCCCGATTTCTATCAGGTTAGGTCAACCACCTTCCAGGAATTTCTTGATGGAATAGACGTTTTCATAAACGATTTTAAAAGCATTAAAATAGTATTTGAAAATCCGTTCTATACACTCATGCCTGCTGCTTTATTTGACGAAGATGAAGCCTCTTCATACTTTAATTTAAAATATTCGTTGGTTGAAACCGATCAATTATTAAACCAACGTATCCCCGATTTTGGAGCACAAATTATTTACTCCGTCCAAAAACATATATTAAACCTCCTACTCAGCAAGTTTACCGAGAGCTCTATTCGCGAACGACTCAAAGTATATCATCATGCTCATGCATTATTATCAGGATTGTACTATCAAACGAATCATTTAAATACAGAAGTATGTTACGTAAATTTATGCGAAAAGACTTTTGATGTGGTGTTGATTAAAAATAGTGGATTGCATTTTTGTAACACCTATAATTTTAACAATCCGGTCGATGTATTGTATTTTGTGATGCATGCTTATCATAGCAATCAACTGAATCCAGAGGTTTACGATTGTTATGTAAGTGGGAAGAATACCCATTTAATGGAAATTAAAGCGTTGCTTTTTACCTATATAAAAAACATAAGAGACATCGAATTGATGCATGTTCCATCGCCCGGTATTCATTCATCAACCCTTTTTTTATTACAACATTGCGTATAATTTCAGGCGTACGAAAAGGACTGAACATCCATGTTCCAGCTGGGTTACCGGTACGTCCAACAACGGAGAGGGCGAAAGAAAGTATTTTTAATATTTTAGAAACACGGTGCGAGTTAACTAATTTGCAGGTACTCGATTTGTTTAGCGGTACCGGTAGTATGGCTTTTGAGTTTGCATCTCGCGGTGCATCAAAGGTTTGCTGTGTTGATATGGATAGCAAATGCGTAAAACACTTGAACGAAACACGGCTGAAGTTTAACTTTGACAATATTATGGTAATAAAACACGATGTGTTTAAATATTTAAAGCACGTGAAGGCCGGTTACGACATCATTTTTGCCGACCCCCCCTATTCTTTAGCTAACATGGAGACCATTGTGACGCTTGTTTTCGAAAATAATCTTTTAAATATAAATGGCATTTTAATTATTGAACATCACAGCAAAACCATTTTACCTAAGAATGAAAAATTTATTGATGAACGTGTTTACGGGCAGTCGGCATTTACATTTTATAAAAACGAACAGCAGTAAATTTTCTAAATGTCGTAGTAAGTTATTGGAGTGTTGTTAATTTTGATCGATAACATGGCGTTAGGAAAACAAATGGTGTAGGCTTTGAAATTTGGTTAATCAATTAAAAAAATCGTACTTCGTATGCTTAAATGAAAATTGCTTTATTCCCAGGCTCCTTCGATCCTATTACAATAGGCCATTTCGATATTTTGGAACGTGCCAAATTATTGTTCGATAAAATATATATCGGCATCGGAAAAAACTCAACCAAACAATGTATGTTTTCACTCGAAGAACGACTTCAGTTTCTGCATACGTGCTTCAAGGGCGACGAGAAGATTGTTATTACACAGTATGATGGCTTAACGGTAAATTATTGCCTAGAAATTGATGCTCACTTTATATTACGAGGTCTGCGAAGTGACACCGACTTTGAATATGAAAAAAATATAGCACAGATTAATAAGGAGATGGTTCCATCGGTGGAAACTGTTTTTATGGTATGCAACCCCGCCTATTCGGCAGTAAGTTCGACCATCGTAAAGGATATCAAACGTAATGGTGGAGATATAAGCAGATACATTCCAAAACCTTTATCAAGGATTCTTTAATAATGTAATGTCATCTATTAATGAAGCGATATAATTTTTTACAAGAA
Source organism: Bacteroidota bacterium (assembly GCA_947507965.1). Classification (GTDB taxonomy): domain Bacteria; phylum Bacteroidota; class Bacteroidia; order UKL13-3; family UKL13-3; genus CAINMV01. The sequence goes on along the minus strand of CANNQU010000002.1, from coordinate 6,379 downwards.
ATACGATTGGCGATTTTAGTGTTATTATTTGCTTCAATGCCCCCCGCTCCATTAAGACGTGAGTTTTCTTAGAATCTAAAGCCAACACATAATCCTATTCTAAAACCACTCGATTTTCCCGTGTATTGCATTTGTGCATGCGCATCGTTAGCAATGGTTAACGTTGAACTACCATACTTGAAGTTATCGTGTACAAAATCGATAAATCCTTGTTGGTCCAATTTTTTAAAATCGGCCTCCGCATCAAAAGTGGCTTTCGAGCTTCCAAATTGTATGCCTCCAAGCCAGAAATCAACGACCAGTCTTTTCAAAATAGATTTCTGATAGCCCAAAAGTACTCCGGGGTGTATGCTGGTCATACGTCCAGTAAAGAGAATGGGGATGTTGTTGTTATTGCTGTCTTTATAAATTAAAGTTGAATTAACGTTGGTGGTAGAAAAGCGTAAATATGGGGCAATATAGAACCCATTGGGAGCACCTTTTCGACTTAGGTAGAGGCGTATTTCTGGGGTAAAGTACACATTGCCGGAGGTTGATAACTCGGTCATCGTTACTTTTGCCCTTACCGCCATCAAGCGCGCATTGGAAACGGTATCGAGTACTTTATTGATATAGGTACCCAATCGTAGTTCTGAGTTATAACCTCCTTGCACACCAATTGAAAAATTTCTAAAAATGGTTCTTTCGTATTGTATCGAATAGGTTTTAAAAAGTAGTGGCACTAAGTTTATTTTAAGAACATTCTTCGGGTCGGCTCTAATTAATCCTAAGGGTTGAGGTGGAGTAGCTTCTGATGCTAAAAAAAAGAGTATCAAGAAGAGTAGGGTGGTAGATGGTTTCATATAAATAGTATTAAAATCGATAGCCTAAACAGAGCCCGGCACGAGTGCCAACGAAGGAATAGCCAAACCCAATATTAATGTTTCTATCGGTAATATTGGAAGCCCATTTACGCACCCATTGAAAATCGGTTAAAGCATTTTCTAAATCCAATAGAAAAGTAGGTTTATCTACGAGTTCGAGTTCATCCTTTGCATTCAATAGAAATCGATTGGTGCCCCCATGTAGGCAAAGCAACCACGACTCAATAATAAAGTGCTCACCTACCAACCATTTGTATCCTGATATGATGCCTATATTGGCAGATGAATAAGTGCCTTTAAAAGTAAATGCAATATTGAATGTTTCTCCTGAATAATTAACATGCGATTGAATGGTATAGTGAGCATATCGGAGATAGGTACCCATAAAGAAACCTGAATTTTGTTTCGCTTTAAAATAATAACGATATTCGGGAGATATTTGCATTCCCCCATTAAATCGAAAATCTTTGAAAATTATTTTTCTGCTTCCAAACGATTTATATTGATCGTAATATTTTTCTAATAAATAGTTGGGCATCGAATATCCAGCTTGGCAAAGCACGCTTTTTTTCGCGCTAAATGAATATTCATATTGAACTGAAATCGTTTTAACCCAAGGTGAGAAAAGGTTGACTTTTAAGGAATGCCTTGCATCTTGCCTTTGAGATGGTAGCGTATGGTAACCCAAGCCAATGCCAAGCAACAGAATCCATTTTTTCAATGTGATTTTCAACGCAAATTAGAAACGAAAACCAAGGCACAATCCGGTTCTTAATCCAGGCGATGGAAACCCGAATTTTAAGGTGGCCTCCGTATTGGTCATGCCAGCTTCGAGTCCTCCTAGAAATTTCGTGTCTTTAAAATTGGCAGTTACATCGGCGATATATTCAGATTTATTCGTGCTGCTAAAATCGCCGGCAGCTGTCATGCTTATTTTGTTAGTCCCAAATTGTAAGCCTAAAATCCACCAATCAAGCGTTAAATTCTCACCTAACTGCCATTGATTTCCCATGATAAGTCCAATATTCATTGATTTCCAGGTACCTGTGTATTGGTAGGTCTTTGTCATGGAGAAGCTATCATCTCGGTGCAGCGCTAATGCAGAAATGCCATAGTTGGCGTAACGGAGATAGGCTCCCAAATAAAAACCCTTATTGCCCTCTCCTTTAAAATAATAGCGATACTCCGGAGTAATTTGAATTCCACCGGTAAATTTCGCACTCGACACCTGATTGATGCTACCATTGTTCGTTAGCGTGTCGATAGAAAACAACGACTTGGGTAGCGAACGTGGAAGGGTATAGCCAAAATGCACTAGAGCAGCGGAGTTATCATTTAGGGTTCTTTCGTATTGAAGCGAGACGGTTCTAAATAAAAAACCGTAAAAGTTAAGTTTTACCGTATTGGGTTTTTCTTGTTGTGCAACTAACGGTACTAAGGTTAAAAGTAAAATTATGAAGGAGAGTAGTTTTTTCATGATGAGACTAGAAATTGGATATTTAACTTCAAATATAAAAATTACCATTGAATTATTGGAAAAAAGAAAAGAATTTTCAAAATGGATTACGACACGTTATACTTTAGGCAACGTTGTTGAAGGTTTGAAAACAATTATGTGCTTCAAATTACACATGGACTTCATTTAAGGATTTTTTTACAATGCTTGCGATGTGCTCAATTTGCGTAGCTTCTAACTGACTCCCTGATGGTAAACAGATTCCACCCTCAAAGAGGAGGGCAGAATTTCCATTCAGGTATTTACCAAAGCGAAGAAATGCTGGCTGCAGGTGCATCGGTTTCCATAAAAATCGGCTCTCAATATGCGCGGCTTTCAAATTATTATAGATTCCAACGACTGCATTTTTTCCTAAATAAAAGGTACTTAGCCATCGGTTACTATAGGCATTTAAAAGCTCTCTTTGAGAGAATAAACTCGTTTCAATGCTTGGAAATAGTAGTTTAGCATAGCGCTCATAATTACTCCGTCGGGCAATAACACGTTCTTCAATCACTTGTAATTGTGCTCTACCTATTCCTGCCAGGATGTTACTCATCCGATAATTATAACCAACGGCCTCATGATGGTAGTATGGTAGATTTTCTTTTGCTTGATTGCTTAGGTATTTGGCACGCTCCACATAGTCTTTGTTTTTTGATACGATTACACCACCTCCTGAAGTCGTTATGATTTTGTTTCCATTAAATGAAATTACCCCAATATCACCAAAAGTTCCCAGCTTTTGCGAATTATAGGTCGCACCTAAAGCATCAGCGGCATCTTCAATCACCTTAATTTCAAACTCTCGGCAGATGGAAAGTATTTCTGTGATTTTTGCCGGTACACCATAACTATGCACCAAAATTAGCGCTTTGGGTTTGCGTTGTTTTCGTATTAAATCCTCTATTGCGGTTCGCAGTATTACAGGATCTAAATTCCAGGTATCCAATTCTGAATCTAAAAAAACGGGTTCGGCACCCACATATAGAATTGGATTAACACAGGCTGCGAATGTAAATGTTGGAACTAATACGATGTCTTTTTTTTCAATTCCAAGAATAACTAAGGCTAAATGAATTCCGGCCGTAGCTGAGGTAATTAAAGCTGAGTAAGGAATATCAAGGTATTCTTCTAGTTCCTTCTCAAAGCCATCAATATTATTTCCATATGGTGAAACCCAGTTACTTTGCAGTGCCTCGTCAATAAATTTTTTTTCGAAGCCCGTAAGATGTGGAGGAGAAAGGTAGATGGAGAACAATTTCAGTTTTTTTAAATTGAATTATAAAACGATTTTCAGTTTTTTTTGTTTCGTACTATTATTTTCAGGTTTTTTATTAACTCCTTTCCTATACATCACCCAATCATCTACTGCTTTATATAATATTTCATGGCTTCTGGTAGAAAGCTTTGTATCTCCTTTATACGTTTTTGGTCGGTAGGATGTGTACTAAGGAAAAAAGGAACCTGAGCACCTCCATGTGATGCCATACGTGTCCAAAATGGAACCGCCTCTTGAGGGCTATAGCCGGCGAGGCTCATAAATACGAGCCCCAGTTTATCGGCTTCTAATTCATGTTTTCGGGAGAATGCAAGTTGACCTAATTGCGAACTTAATCCATACGCTGTGTTAAACAGCATCTGGGCCGTATCCGACTTCGTTGATGCAGCTACATCAACGGCTACTCCACCCAAATACAATGCCAAGCCTTGACTCATGCGCTCATTACCGTGTTGGGCAATCGCATGCGCTATTTCATGTCCCATAACCACCGCTAATGCATTTTCATTTTGTGTTATAGGAAGCAAGCCCGTATACACCACTACTTTACCACCAGGCATACACCAGGCATTAACTATTTTATCGTCCACCAAGTTAAACTCCCAACGATAACCTTCAACGCGCTTGCCGAAATGATGACTATTCAGATACGTAGTAACCGCTCGCGAAATTCTATCACCTACACGTTTCACCATTGCGGTATGGGTGGCGTCGCCCGAAAGTTTGCTCGTACTTAAAAAAGTTTTGTATTCTGTTAGTGCCATCGCAGCCATTTGGCTTTCGGGTAACAGATGCAATTGTTTACGTCCGGTAATTGGAACCTTAGCACAAGAAACAATAAAAATAATGAGTATAAAAAACGAAATTAAACGTTTTAATGGTAGGGTGGTCATGGATGGTATCTTACTTTTTGTCTTCAATTTTTGCACTTAGTTGCTCATCCAATAAAGCGGTACATTGTTTTTGCATTTCCTTTAAAGTGCCATTATTTACTTGGCATTTTCCTTTAAAATGAACAATGTTAGCACATTGTTCGGCTTGTGTTACTTGATGACTACAAATTTTTACTAAGCAATTGATCACATGGTCAAAGGTATTGACATCATCATTATATAATACAATTGCAAATTGCTTCTCTTTCTCAATAATTACTTCTATGGCCTCTTCTACTTGGGTTTCCGACATAATAGATTTTACTTTTAAAAGGTGTATTTGTTATCTTTCTTTTCGATGCTTTTTAAGAATATTCGCTTTGCTCTCATTACCGCCAAACAAACGTACAATATTCTTGCGGTGTGTAAGAATAACCATCAACGCAATTAATATGCCAAACACAATGAGCCATTTTTCGTGATTATGAAAAATGAATAAAATAGATATCGGGAGCATCACCGCTGCCATCATACTGCTCAAAGAAACAAATCGAGTGGTAAACAAAATAATAAGAAAGAAAAGAACGCAAATGCCGGCGGCAGGTAAGTTCACCGAAAGAATCATGCCAAATAAGGTAGCAACTCCCTTGCCCCCTCTAAAGCCAATATAAATTGGAAAAATATGTCCTATTACGGAAAGGAGCCCAAAAAGCAACTGGAGGTTTACAAAATGTTCCTCCCCATAAATGTAAAATCCGATGAAAAAAGCAAAGTTTGCTGCGGTAAAACCTTTCAGTACATCAATTATCATAACGATAATCCCATACTTTTTTCCCAAAACCCTGAAGGTATTGGTAGCTCCGGCATTACCACTTCCGTGTTCTCGGATATCAATTCCGAAAAACCCTTTACTTACAATCACAGCGGTAGGTATAGAACCTACGAGATATGCCAAGGCACCGAAAATGAATATTTTAATTAATTCTAAGCCGTCCAATATTTTTAAGATATAGAACAGCAAATTTAATATAATTCTGTGATATGTTTATTTTATTGTTCGCACCACGTTAAAACGTAATTTTCGAAGGTGAAATAAAATAATTCAATATTTAATATGGAAGGATTCTTTAGAATATCGCCAATAAATTTTCCGCTCTTCGTATAGGTGAATGGGTGAATTAAGAGTTCTTCTTTGAAGATAACTTCGTTGGCACTATAAAGTTTGTACATGGTTTCTTTAGCGCTCCAAATGAGGGTATTATAAGTGGTATTTTCTTGGTTGTCGAAGAATATTTCTTTTTCGTTTATAAATTTATGAGCAACACGTAGAATGCGAGTATCAATTTTTTCGAGGTCGATAGCTACCCGGCTATCATGGCTTACTATAATCGCAGTGAAGTCATTGGAGTGCGTAATCGAAATATTATTTTCGAATAGGAAAGGCTTGCCAAACTCATTCTTTAGTATGGGCGACCCTAAGGCGGCATATTTAAACACTAAAATACGAGTACTAAGGAAATGGGTGTTATGCCATAATTTTTGACCGGTATGCTGCTCTATTCCATGCAGTGCTAAGTCTTTGAAAGGGGCGAGGAGTAATCCAAGTTCTGTAGCATTTTCTGTTATATGCCATAGATAGATGGTTGCCTTTGGGGTATTAATTATTCTATATAACACGTTATAATTTTTTTATGTCCTGAAACTGAGCATCATAAAGTCTTTTATAGGCATTGTTTAGGTTTAGCAAAAACTCATGTGATCCTCTTTCAATAATTTCTCCATCGTCCATCACCAATATTTCATCGGCATGTTGTATCGTGCTTAAACGATGAGCAATAACAACGGATGTTCGGTTTTTTAAAATAAT
>CANNQU010000001.1 GCA_947507965.1 Bacteroidota bacterium | reverse complement strand
GCAAATGTCACCTCTTTAAATTTTATTTTCCCTTGAATGGGTGTGGTTTTCGTGCCGTTGTCATGCTCTAAAATGGAGTTGTCGTCCAAGAGTTTAAACACTCGCTCAGATGCTACCATTCCCATTTGCATGGTATTAAAACGATCGGCGATAATCCGGATTGGACGATAAAACATGTTGATGTACATTATAAATGAAGTAATCATACCAGGAGTAATTCCTTTTTGCATTAGTACCCCTTGCAGGCCATACCAAATAATTAAGGCAATGGATAGAGCGGTAATAATTTCTACTACCGGAAAAAATAGTGAATAGGCCATTATTCCAGCAATATTTGCTTTGGTATGTTCGCTATTGATGCTCTTAAATTTATCAAACTCTTGTTGCTCAACCCCAAATATTTGCACGATCTGCATTCCTTGAATATGTTCTTGTACGAAGGCATTTAATTTAGATACGGCATTACGAACAGCATGAAACGATTCTTTCACTTTGTTTTTGAAAAGATTCGCAGCGATCAACAGCAAAGGCAAGACCGATAGAGATACTAAACTCATTTCCCAACTTTGGTAAAACATAAAAAAAAGAATCAGTACAATTTGTAAAATGTCTCCACTAATGGTGATTAATCCTTCAGAAAAATTATCTGCAATGGTTTCAATATCACTCACAACGCGGGTTACCATCGTACCCACAGGGGTATTATCAAAATAGTTAAGCTTTGCCTTTAAAAAGAAAGAAAATATTTTTTTACGAAGGTCACGCACTACATTTTGCCCTAAGACTTGCGTGGTATAGCCCTGTAAAAATTGAAAAAAAGTTTGTAAAAAAAGCATGCCAACCAGTAAAATCATCAGCCATAATAAGCCTACCTCATCTTTTTCGGCAATGTTATGGTCAATAATATATTGTACTAGAAACGGACGCAGCGATCCTAAAACGGCCATCAATACAGTGAGAACCAATGCCTCCCATACTTGTTTTTGATATGGGGCGGCCATACCGTATACACGTCGCATGAGATGCCAATCGAAGGCGATGCCTGTTTTATGTTTTAACATTTAGGAACAGGCACGAAGATAAGCGAAATTGAAAATTGAAAAGAGAAGATATCAAATACTGGTTAACGTGCTCTCCGTTGCCTATTTTACCTTGTAACCTTTGCATCATTAATTCCGAATCACCAATCGATCCTCAAAACTATCAAGGATGATCGGTTTTGTTTTTTCGACACTTTCGGCTAGGATTTTTTTACTTAATAAGTTAACCACTTCTTTTTGTATTAGTCGTTTTAACGGACGAGCACCATATTGAGGCTCATAACCATGTTGCGTAAGGTATTCTAACGCTTCTTCTGTCCATTCTAAATTCATTGCGTTCTCTGCAAGCATTTTCTTAAGACCCGTCAATTGAAGCTCAACAATATGTTTGATATCTTTTTTACGTAAAGGGTTGAACATAATTATTTCATCAACACGGTTTAAAAATTCAGGGCGAATTTGCTGTCGCAAAATTTCCATCACCTGCACCTTGGTGGTTTCAACAATGGCGAACACGTCTTCCTCTTCTTTTACCTGCTCAAAATTTTCTTGGATGATATTGGAACCCATATTACTCGTCATAATAATGATGGTATTTTTAAAGTTAGCTATTCGTCCTTTATTATCGGTTAATCTACCATCATCCAATACCTGCAATAAGATATTAAACACATCAGGATGTGCTTTTTCAATTTCATCCAGCAGTATCACGCAATACGGTCGACGACGCACAGCCTCTGTTAATTGGCCACCCTCGTCGTATCCAATATAACCTGGAGGTGCACCAATAAGACGGCTTACCGTGTGCTTCTCTTGGTACTCACTCATGTCGATACGCACCATAGCATGGTCGCTATTAAATAAATATTCGGCAAGTGCTTTCGCCAATTCTGTTTTACCTACGCCGGTAGTTCCTAAAAAGATAAAGGAGCCGATTGGTTTTTTCGGGTCGTTTAGTCCGGCACGACTGCGGCGCACAGCATCACTAAGTGCTTCAATGGCCAACTCTTGCCCAACAACCCGTTGATGTAGTTCATCTTCCAGATTCAACAATTTCTCTCGATCGCTTTGTAACATACTGTTAACCGGTACGCCGGTCCATTTACTAACGATTTCTGCGATGCTTTCACTGGTTACTTCTTCGTTAATTAGCGAGGAATTATTTTTTTGACGCTCAACTAATAAATGTTGATTTTTATTTAACTCTTTTTCAACCTCTTTTATTTTACCATAGCGTATCTCTGCTACTTTACCATAGTCTCCGGCACGCTCGGCTTGTTCTGCTTCAAATTTAAGATTCTCGATTTCCGATTTTGAAGATTGAATTTTATCTACTACTGCTTTTTCTTCTTGCCAGCGCGATTTTAATGCATTTCTATCATCATTTTGTTTTGCAATTTCTTTACTCAGCTCTTCCAATTTCTTGCCATCGCCTTCCCGTTTGATGGCTTCCCTCTCTATTTCCAACTGCATAATTTTACGTTCAATCTCATCCAACTCCTCTGGAACACTGTCGATCTCTAATCGTAATTTCGCTGCGGCTTCATCGATTAAATCAATCGCTTTATCTGGCAAAAATCGATCGGTAATATATCGCTGTGACAGCTCTACCGCCGCAATAATAGCTTCATCTTTAATTCGTACTTTATGATGCGATTCATATCGCTCTTTCAAGCCTCGTAAAATAGCAATGGCACTTTCTGTATCCGGCTCATCCACATATACTTTTTGAAATCGGCGTTCCAAGGCTTTATCTTTCTCAATATATTTTTGGTATTCGTTTAACGTTGTTGCACCAATCGCGCGCAATTCCCCACGAGCCAAGGCAGGTTTTAAAATATTAGCGGCATCCATCGCCCCTTCACCCCCTCCACCGGCTCCAACTAAGGTATGTATTTCATCGATGAAAAGTACTATTTCTCCGTTACTTTTCATCACATCACTAACCACGCTCTTCAAACGCTCTTCAAACTCCCCTTTATATTTTGCACCGGCAATGAGTGATGCCATATCCAAGCTATATACCTGCTTCGACTTGAGGTTTTCTGGCACGTCGCCAATTACAATTCGATGGGCTAATCCTTCTGCTATGGCTGTTTTACCTACTCCCGGCTCACCAATTAATACGGGATTGTTTTTCGTGCGGCGCGATAATATTTGTAGCACTCTCCGGATTTCTTCATCTCGTCCAATAACCGGATCTAGCTTGCCTTCAGCGGCTGCCTGGTTTAAGTTACGAGCATATTTATTTAAAGCATTCGTGGTGCTTTCTGTGTTTTGATCGTTAATACTGTTTCCTCCCCGAAGTTCTTTTATGGCTGCCTTAAGTCCTTGTTCTGTCAATCCAGCATCTTGTAAAATACGACTTGTTTTATCTTTTTGATTCACCAAACTTAAAAGCAAATGTTCGATACTGGCATATTCGTCATTAAATTCTTTCAGGTAATTAGTGGCCTTAAAAACAACCTGTTGGGCATCATTACTCAGAAAGGGTTGTGCTCCACTTACCTTAGGGTAGCTTAAAAGCTGTGAATCTAATACTTTGTTTAACTGAGCTACATTAACCCCTGATTTTTTTAGTAAAAACGGAGCCGTATTTTTATCTTCCGATAAGATGCCTTTTAGTAAATGGCCGGTTTCAACTCCCTGTTGACTATTCGCTACGGCAAGTTCTATGCCTTTTTGAATCGCCTCTTGTGCTTTTATGGTGAAATTATTCAGATTCATCTTGAATTTTATTTTGTTGAAAGGGAAATCTCAAAAGTGTATCCAAAATTATTTTCGGAAATTATAGCTGAAAAAGGAGCCGGTTTTGTGACGTTTTGTTACCCTTTGATTTGCGTTTTGAAAATAATAGGTAATCGTGTCGTCTAAGAATTAGTAGCGTCAACGTTTAAGTTAAAATAACTTCTCCTCAATTTCTTTCAAAACCTGTATTGGACGTCTGTTACGCCAGTCTATTTGATCATAAAAAAAAACATAATGATGGATCTGCCCCATTTTAAATTCAGCCACCACATGATCGGGGAAATTAACAAAAGCCACAAATCCCGACTCCGTTTCTTCTGCTAATTCAGCATAATAATCATCGCCCCCTCCGTGAAAAATCAAAACGTTTTCACCGAGTAAAATGATTTTGGTGATGCCTTCGTCTATTAAAGGCTCTAAAACTTCATGCTTTAATAGCATCATGTCATTGGTAATAGCATCATTCCATTCGCCAATACATTCAATGATGCAATACTGCTTTTCATAGTCAACAAATAGAATTTTCACATAAAGTGTTTCACTACCAATATCATCCCATTGGGGATGTATGAAATAGTTATATACGTGCTTGTCGTAAGCAAACTCATTATACTCACGGTTGTAAAAAGGTGAAAGTGAATCTTCCTCTGCGATATAAAAATCGCGCCATTTAAAGTAAGGCTCTATGTCCTGCATTCTGCGTAGTGAATAAGAACGCAAAATTAATTATAAATTATGGCTTATCGAATCAGTCCGGCTCTTACCGAATCCTGATGCAACTTCCGACGTTGCATCATCAGGCTATCTTCTTGGGTTAATACGCGTTTAGGTCGAACATTCACATTTGTAGCAATAGAGTCTTGTTTGGTATTGGGATCTTTCCAAGCAGTCCAATCTTCCTCCTCTTCCTTTTCCTTCTTTCTAGTATTCGATGAGGTCGTGGTATTTTTTCCACCTGGCTTAACCGTTCCAGGGTCTTTCTGCGTATTAATGATCTCAATCGCTTTGAATACCCGTGCTCCATTATTACTGGTTTCACGAATTTGGGGCGCTGTAACAATAAAACTGGCATCGAAAGAGAATGCAATATCCGAGAGATACATTCCGTTGTCTTGATAGCTGTAAACTGCTTTCCCACTTTCTATTTCCCAAATTTTCGCTTTTCCATCGAAGCATGAAGTAGCGAGATATTTTCCATCACGACTAAAAGCTGCTCCTGTAATACGGTTGCCAAAGTCGGTTAACGTTTTTACTATTTTCCCTGAAATGGGATCCCATAAAATGATCGTTTTGTCAACCGAGGCAGAAGCAATATACTTGTTGTTTACAGCCATTGCAACCGATAAAATAGAACCTTTATGCCCGACGTAGGTTTTTACCAGTTTGCCGGTCATATCATAAAAGAGCAAGTCAGGTTTTTCACATGCAATAATTAAATTCCTGCCGTCATTGGTTAGCGCTATTTTGTTGATATTTGAGCCTATGGTAAAGGTTTTTAGTAACGCTCCTTTTTTTGCTAAATCCCATAATTTAACTGTGCCATCGCGAGAACCCGTTATGGCGGTCTTATTTTGAAAATCGATGATGCCACAATTTACATTATCGGTGTGTCCAATCAAAGTATATAATAATTTTCCACTATCTGAACTCCATACCATTGCTTTATAGTCGTTGGAGGTAGAAATAAGAAATTTCCCATCTTTATTAAAAGCAAGGGAATTAACAACCGTACCATGCCCCACTAATTTGGCAAGGAGCTTGAAGCTATCTCCACCATAAATATTTACATTTTTATCCCAAGATCCTGTCGCAATATATTTCCCATTAGGAGAAATGGCAACACAAACCACTTCATCAGAATGTCCGTTTAAAATGGATAGAGGTTTTGAGACGACGATTTGGGTCTGGCCGACGATAAATCCAAAAACTAAAAAGGTGGTAATGTAAAGTTGTTTCATGGTATGTGAATTTTACAAACGCAAAGTTATAAATTAGACAATACAAAAAGTGAAAATCTTGTTAAGATTTTAAATTTAATGGGTAAGTAATGTTACATTTGAAGAATGACCTCGTTGCCGATGAAAAGAAGAATTATTTTATTGCGGTTTTTACTCTTTATTAGCTTTCTCACCCGATATTTCGACAGTTTCACTCAGATGGCATTCCAAAATAAGACATCTATGCCCATTGAAGTAGCATTCGGTTATTTTATGGACACGCCGAAGTATATGGGTTGGGTTACTAAAGGGTGGTATACGTTAGGCCCGGGTGAGAAGGTAACAGTGATCGGTGAGCCATTAGATAACGAATACTATTATTATTATGCTTCTAGTGCCGATTCGACGATAGAATTTAAAGGGGAAATTTTATTGAAAGTAGGGGATGGAAATTTTCAAATTAAAGATGCGAATAGTGAAATAAGCCTAAAAAATGACCATTATCGATTTTTTAGGCAGATAGATACCGCTGACAGGAAGAAATTTAAGGTTGTATTGCATGAAAATTTTGTGGAAGAAAAATAATAGACTTCTAAACCAATGAGACGCTACATTTTACTTTCAATCTTGCTTTTGTTTTCTGAACGTAGTTTCGGTCAGTTGCAGTTCAAAAATAACGGCACGTCCGATGTACTCCTTGTTATTGGTTATTATTCAGAATCCGACACGTTTACCGGTTGGATTACGGAAGGGTGGTACAGGATAAAAAGCAGCGAAAAAAAATGTGTTTATGGCCGTCCGCTCAATGCCAGGTATTATTACTATTACGGCTTTTCTGTAGATTCTTTGCATAAAGAATATTCGGGAAATAATCGGTTGGTTGTAGAGAGAGAACCCTTTAAACTCTTAAATGCTGATAAAGATTCAATTACAATAATGGACAGAAGAAAGTACTTTTATAAACGATTCAGGTTAATTGATACCCAAGGGAAAAGAATTTTCACCGTCACTCTTCAAGGGAGACAGGATGTGAACAGCATGCCAAAGGATTCGGTATTAATTTTCGATTCCATTAAAACCACTCCATCTATTATAGAACCCCGATGAATAATCTACTTTTGGCGATAGCACCCAGTACCGCATGGATAATTTATATTTATTATCGTGATATTCACGACAAAGAACCTCTTAGACTGCTGTTGAAGGTTTTTCTATTTGGGGCTTTTAGCATTGTGCCAGCGGCAATATTGGAAAATCTCTTTGAAGTGGAAGACAAACTTAATCTCATCACTACCGCCTATTCAACTTTTTTTGTGATCGCTGGTGCTGAGGAATGCAGCAAGTATTTTTTTATGCGATGGGCAATATATAAAAATAAGGCTTTTAATGAGCCATTCGATGGAATTGTATATTGTGTGATGATTAGTATGGGTTTTGCAACGGTGGAGAATTTGATGTATGTTTTTAATTCTGAAAATCCTTTTCAAACGGCGTTTTTGCGGATGTTAACAGCCGTTCCTGCCCATTTCACCTTTTCAGTAATTATGGGATATTATGTGGGGTTGGCAAAGTTTAATCCGGGGAAAAGGCTACAATTTACGATGTTTGGCATTGGTGGAGCGATGTTTTTCCATGGTTTTTATGACTTCTGCCTAATACAACAAAAAAACGAGTACCTATTTATTGGTGCTTTTATTTCTCTAATTGTGGCGCTTCGGCTTTCCTATCTCGCGCTAAAAAAGCAGAGCGTTAACTCTAAAATATTTATGGATGAGCGAAAAATGGAAATATAGAACCTCTTGTTATGCGTATCTTCCGAATTCTAATTCTTGAAAAACTGAGCTTTCATTAACCTATAGATGAATAAAGCAACAATGAAAGTGGACTATTTAAGAAATTATTTTGATAACCTGGTTGAGAAATACAATGAACCCTCATTTATTCTTAACGACCCCATTTCTATTCCTCATCAGTTTAAGAGGAAACAAGATATTGAAATAGCAGGATTATTTGCAGCTACTTTAGCATGGGGACAACGGGTAACCATACTTAGCAATTGCAAAAAGCTGATGCTTTGGATGGATAATGCTCCTTATGAATTTGTGTTAAATCATAGGGAACGTGATTTGAAGCCATTCTTAAATTTTAAACACCGTACTTTCAATGCCACCGATGTATTGTATTTTATTTATTTTCTTAAGAAATATTATCAATCGAACCATACGTTGGAAAAGGCTTTCACCTATAACTTGAAGGCTCAAGAACAGACTATTGAAAATGCTTTAATCGGGTTTACTAATTTATTTTTTGATGATGAAGATGCTCCTCAACGAACAAAAAAACATGTGCCTTCCCCTCTTAAAAAATCAGCATGCAAAAGATTGTGTATGTATTTGCGTTGGATGGTAAGGCAAGATAATATGGGAGTAGATTTCGGATTATGGAAGCAGATTAAATCGTCGCAACTGGTTTGCCCTATTGATGTACATGTAGAACGTATCGCACGAGAGTGTAAATTAATAACGCGAAAGCAAGTCGACTGGAGGTGTGCTTTAGAACTTACCGCTGAACTAAGGAAATTGGATCCACAGGATCCTGCAAAATATGATTTCGCCCTTTTTGGGTTGAGTGCGGTGCGATAAGTGAAATTTGAATTTACCTGTTTTCCGTTCTTTTTTGGCGATAAATTCTACTGGAGGTATCCAGGAGCGAGAAGATGATATATAAATTTCACAATGAACAAATTAAATGATACATTTGTCTTGATTAGAAACAGTTGTTCGAAACGCCTCAAAAGTATTATATTGAACCCAATAGAAAGAAGATAAATCTGCTGAGAAATTCACCCCAGAATGGAGATGATGAATAATATTGCACAAAAAAAACAATGATCGATGCGTCCTTAGCCCTCTCTAAGCTAAATGTTTTAGTTTTAGATACGAATATCGAAGAGTTTACTTTATTGGAGGCGTATCTAAAAGAGAAAATAGAACAGCTTGTGCTTTATCGCGCCAGATCATTCGCAGATGCATCAGAAGTAATTACAAATTTATTCGAATTAGACGTTATTCTATTCCGTATTAACTTACCTGACGAGAGTACATACGAACAACTAAAGGAAATTGTAAAATTTAAAAGACAGCTTCCTATAATTGCAATTCTCGGCGAACTATCGGAAGATTATGGTGCTCATACGATTTCATTAGGGATAACAGATTACGTGATGAAGGCGGAGTTAAATGCCGATAATCTTCATGGAATTATTGTAAAAAGTATTGCGCGTAAACGGTTAGAGCGTGTGTTGAAGGAATCGGAAAATAACTATCAAAACTTTTTTCATAAAAGTCCATTACCCATGTGGATTTATGATATCAATACCTTGAATTTTCTAAGTGTAAACGAAGCAGCAGAGAAACAATATGGTTATTCTCGGGAAGAGTTTCTTGGAATGAGCATGAAAAATATTAGGCCTCCGGAAGAAGTGAAAAGCATGGAAGAAAGAATTAAGGCAAATGGGTATAGTGATGTTTTATACAAAGAGTCTTTTCCTCATCAAAAGAAAAATGGATCCATCATGATGATGGAAATTCAGAGTAAGGTAATTGTGTTTGAAGGAATAAAGGCGAAATTACTTCTGGCTTCCGACGTTTCTGAAAAAATAAAATCGGAGGAAGCACTTAAATTAAGTGAACAGCGTTTCAAAGTTCTGGTTCAGGAAGGAGCCGATCTAATCGGGATTTTAGATTTTGAAGGCAATCAGAAATATGTGAGCCCAAATTTAGAAGCTATCCTGGGCATTGATTCGGAACACTACCTGGGAAAGAATTTTTTTGATATGATACATGTGAATGATCAAAAAAGAGTAAAAGAACAATTTCAACTTCTCTATACTCAAAAAAGGTTGTTAATTGCACCTTTTCGTGTTGTTTTAAACGGCCATTCCTTGCGGTGGATAGAGACCATTTTTACGAATATGATGGATGATTTATCCATCGGTGGAATTGTAGCAAATTCTAGAGATGTCACAGCGTCAATTGAATATGAAAACAAACTGAATGAAAGTGTAGATCGCTATAATATTGTTGCAAAGGCCACCAGTGATACGATCTGGGATCGAGATCTTACGACAGAAAAGATAATTTGGAATAAAGGACTTCAGGGAATATTTGGATACCGTGAGGTCATTACCTCCGTGGATTGGTGGTACAGCAAAGTTCATCCTGAAGATATAGGACGTATAACAGGATTAATTAATCATCACGTGAATAAAAAAAATCCTCGTTGGCAGGTTGAATATCGTTTTCAGTGTAACGACGGGACATATAAATACGTTTTCGACCGGGTTTTTCTTGTCATTGACGAATTCGATAAAGCAATTCGTATGATTGGAGCCATGCAGGACATCACCAGACAAAAGGAAGAGGAGCGGAGATTGAAGCTTCTCGAATCCGTCATTACCAACACGAACGATTCCATCGTTATTATTGAAGCCGAGTCTTACGATACGGAGGGTCCGAAAATAGTTTTTGTGAATGATGCCTTCACGAAAATGACTGGGTATTCGAAGGAAGAGGTTATTGGGAGGACACCTGATTTTCTATATGGACCCAACTCTGATAAGAAAGAATTACTTCGCTTAAAGAACACTATGGATAAATGGGAAGCCTGCGATATAGAAATTATTAATTATAAAAAAAATGGGGATGAGTTCTGGATAAATATCGAAATTGCACCGGTTTCGGATGGAAAGGGTTGGTACACCCACTGGATTGCTATAGAAAGGGATATAAGCGAACGCATGAACTACATAAAAGCCATTGAAAAGCAGAATATAAAACTACGCGATATTGCCTGGATGCAGTCTCACCAAGTGAGAGCGCCACTAGCACGAATTATGGGCTTCATAGAGTTGTTGAATAATAAAGGAGTGGAAGACAAAAGTAATTTAATTAAGTATATGCAGTCGTCGGCTAACGAATTAGATCAGATCATTAGAACCATTGTCAAAAAAACAGAACAAGTAGAAAATCCAAGAAGCCAATGAGCCTAGAACTAGTAATTTTAGATGATGATAAAATAATTATTTTTCTGCATAAAATAATGCTGGAAAAGAGTGGACTTTCTGCGAATCCCATTTGCTATCAAGATGCGAAAGAGATGATTAAATTTTTGATGGAAGACCAAAATGAAAGCAGCAAATTCCTCATTCTTTTAGACCTTAGCATGCCTGAGATGGATGGATGGGAGTTTTTAGAAGCCATAAAATCGAGTTCGTTAGCCGATCGTGTTTTTGTAGTCATTGTTACTTCTTCTTTCCTATTCTCCGACAAGGCAAAGGCCATGAAGTATACGAATGTGTTAGATTATTTCGAGAAACCAATCAATGCAAAAAGTTGCTATCGTATCAAGTCAATTCCTGAAATTGCTCCTTATTTTCAAAATTAGCGTTCGTGGTAACGTAGCACGACTTTTTTAAAAGAAATTCATAGCATAAAATGTCTAGCCAAAGCCCTCTCGATACGTCCATCCGATTAAATAAAGCGATAAGCGATACAGGCTATTGCTCTCGTCGGGAAGCCGATAAGTTGATTGATCAGGGAAGAGTCATGGTAAATGAAAGCAGAGGGAATTTAGGCGACAGGGTGTCATTAATCGATAAATTAATAGTCGATGGAAAGCTCTTAAAACGTGCGGAGAATACCAGCTATATTGTTTTTAATAAACCGGTAGGTATTACCTGTACCACAGAAGTTAAAATAAAAAACAATATTATAGAATATATTAATCATAACCAGCGTATATTTCCAATTGGTCGCCTCGACAAAGCTTCCGAGGGGTTAATTTTTTTGACTAGCGATGGCAATATGGTTAATAAAGTTTTGAGGGCTGGCAATAACCATGAGAAAGAATACATGGTCACGGTAAACAAAGCCATCACCTCTGCGTTTATCGAAAAAATGGGTAATGGAATTCCTATTCTAAATACCATCACCTCGAAGTGTTTCGTTCAAAAGGAGAGCACTTATATTTTTCGTATCATCCTAACGCAAGGCCTTAACAGGCAAATTAGAAGAATGTGCGATTTCCTGGACTATCAGGTAATTAAACTAAAGAGAATTCGTATCATGAATATTAAACTTGATAACCTAGCTATCGGGAAATGGCGTAATTTTACGGAGAAAGAATTGATCGAAATAAATTCATTAATCAAAAATTCAAGCAAAACCGAGGAAGCATCGATCACGCAAATAGAATAACGCCCCTAAATAATTAATTTTAGCCAATGACAAAAATTAGTAAAGTATTCGAGAATAATGAAAAATGGATTGCGGAAAAATTAGCTATCGACGAAAATTTTTTCAAGAACCTTTCGAAAGGGCAAAAACCCGAGTTTCTATATATAGGATGCTCCGACAGTCGAGTTACCGCTGAAGATTTAATGGGAGTAAAGCCCGGTGAAGTCTTTATTCATCGAAATATTGCAAACCTGGTCAATAATATCGACCTTAATGTAATGTCTGTACTGAATTATGCCGTAAGGCATCTCAAAGTGAAACATATTGTGGTTTGTGGGCACTACAATTGTGGAGGAATTAAAGCAGCAATGATACCCGAAGATTTTGGTATATTAAATTCATGGCTAAGAAATATTCGTGACGTATATCGACTTCATAAAGAAGAACTTAATAATATGGAGGATGAAACCGAACGATATAATCGATTGGTAGAGTTAAATGTGCAGGAACAATGCGTTAATCTTATAAAAACCGCAGCCGTACAGCAAGCATATAAAGAACGTGGATTACTCGTACATGGGTGGGTTTTCGATATACATACCGGTAGGCTTATCGACCTTAAAATTGATTTTCCTAAAATATTGGAAGGTATAATGGAAATCTATAAGCTTTATTAAATAGCCTTCTTTGGGCATCGAAATACCATATTTGAACACTTGTTGAATAAAGACTATTTTTGTAGCATGAATCAAGAGTTAACAAATCGTGTACAGTTGGCGTTGGATACTGTTCGCCCTTTCCTGAAAGCGGATGGTGGTGATGCCCAAATAGTGGATGTTACCAGAGAAATGCTTGTTCGCATAAAACTTTTGGGTACTTGTAGTACGTGTGAATTAAGCAAGATGACGATGAAAGCTGGAATAGAACAAGCTATCATAAAGGCCGTGCCTGAAATATTGGCTGTAGAAGCAGTTTAAGGCTAATTCTGATTTTTTTCGACTCAAAAACAACATTTCTTAATGAAATTAGTAACCTACCTCCATCATCAAATATCTAATCTAGGAATCGTTAGTAACGATATCGTATACAACTTGAATTCCATTAATACACGAATTCCGAATTCCTTACTTCGTGTTTTACAAGACGACGGAGAGATGATGGCTCTAATAAGGGAAATTGAACAAGATTTGATTACTGGAAAAATAAAATCGGAAGGAGTCGCATATTCAGATTGCTATGGTTCTTTTCAAGCGCCTATTCCATTCCCAACAAGTTGCCGAGATGGTTATGCATTTAGACAACATGTGGTTTCTGCACGGCGTAACAGAGGAGTACCGATGATACCGGAGTTCGATCAATATCCTATATTTTATTTTACCAACCACCAGGCGATTCAAGGTCCTGGTGAAGTATGGTGCATGCCAGATCATTTTCAAAAACTCGATTTCGAATTGGAAATAGCCATGGTAGTAGGTAAGAAAGGCCGTAACATTAAAGCGGCGGAAGCCGATGCCTACATCGCTGGTTATGTGATTATGAATGATATGAGTGCGCGAACATTGCAAATGGAGGAGATGTTATTAAATTTAGGTCCAGCAAAAGGAAAAGACTTTTCTACTGTTATTGGCCCTATGTTCGTTACTCCTGATGAGTTGGTAGAATATAAAGTAGCACCTAAGGAAAACCATGTAGGCAATGCGTATAATTTAAGTATGAAATGTTGGGTAAATGAAGTTTTAGTTTCAGAGGGAAATGTGTCGGATATGGATTGGACATTTGCTGAGATACTAGAGCGTTGCGCTTACGGGGTAGATATATTTCCTGGTGATGTTATTGGAAGTGGTACGGTAGGAACGGGTTGTTTTCTTGAACTCAATGGAACGGGACTGCTTAACGACAAAGGATTTAAGCCACAGTGGTTGCAACCAGATGATATCGTAAAAATGGAAATCACGGGTCTCGGCAAATTAGTAAACACAATAAAAAAGGAAGCCACCGATTTCAGCATTTTAGCTTTGAAGAAAAGGTAATTTTTGAACTTGGGTTATTCACTATTCGTATTCATTTTTTTAACCGTTACTTTATTAACTTCCATATCTAGTTAAAAGCTACATTACATGCGTTTCGATATTCTCACCCTCCACCCCCAACTTCTTGAAGGCCCATTTGCCCATAGTATTGTAAAACGTGCTATAGATAAAGGGTTGGTTGAGATTTACCTTCATAACTTGCGCGATTATTCTACCTCAAAACAAAAGCAAGCAGATGATTATCCTTTTGGTGGAACTGCAGGAATGGTGATGATGATACAGCCTATCGATGATTGTATCTCAAAATTAAAAGAGGAAAGAACTTACGATGAAATAATTTATTTATGCCCCGATGCTCCGGTATTGAAACAAGCAGAAGTAAATAGATTATCGATGGGTGAAAATTATATTTTGTTATGTGGTCACTACAAAGGAATCGATCAGAGAGTTCGCGATTATTTTATTACCAAAGAAATATCCATCGGCGATTTTGTGTTGAGCGGTGGCGAGCTGCCTGCTGCTATTTTAGTTGATGCCATGATTCGTTTAATTCCAGGAGCTATTACCGATGCCACCTCTGCCTTAACCGATTCGTTTCAGGACGATTTATTAAGTTCCCCGGTTTACACCCGACCTGCCGATTACAAAGGTTGGAAAGTTCCCGAGGTACTGCTTAGCGGAAATCATAAGCGAATTGAACAATGGCAACATGAGCAGGCCATCGAAAAAACAAAGAGCATAAGGCCCGATCTGTTCGCATCGTAGCTGCCATAATTTTTATATTGCAGCAGTCCAGTAAAACGAATTACCGCTTCAACAAATCAATAATATCTTTTGCTATCTTGGTATTCCCATTTTCATCAACCACCTGTATTAACAATAGGTAATGCCCTGTATTGGCAAGATTTCCGTTAGCGGTGCTCCCATTCCAAACATAATAATTGGTGATTGCGGCCACATCATTTTTCGCAAGTTTTTTTATCTCATTTCCATTTATATCATACACGGTAATAGTAATAGCAAAATTTTGTGAGGGTAAAACGATTGTAAAATTTAATTCATCATCCATACCATCATTATCAGGTGTAAAATAATTTTTTGAAAGAAATACAAATTTTTCTGGAGCTATGCTATTGCTGTATTTTGAATTCTGATAGGCTGGTGTTGCATAACCCACCGAAGAAGCTGCTGAGAGCCAGTTGAGCCGCAGTGTTCCATTTCGGTTAAAAAGTATTCGTTCCAAACTCACACCCTCAACATGTGTTATAAACGGGTGATGCCAATTCTTGGAATAGTAGGCCGAATCAATGGGATTTGAGGTATTTAAGTTAGAGAGAACTATAAGCCCTGAATCATCATTTAACGTCAGCCAGTCATTGGTATTAAAAATGTTTTCAGGCGATGGACTATAATACTGCGAAATCACCCCGTTCCTTTCTGCACATAAAGCCAAATACTTGCCAGGTAGAAGTTGCAGTGGAACATCTGAAGCGGTAATGGTTCCATGGGCTATGCCATCTTGGTCGAAAGTTGAAATTCCGAGCGCATTCAAATCGAAAATTTTATCCGTAGTATTGTACAATTCAATAAACTCACTTGCATATGCCTTAGCGTCAAATAAAATTTCATTTATTGATATATCTCCATATTCAGGCTCGGTTGGATACCCGAACGAAACATTTATAGTATTCATGGTTTTTCCGCCACAGTCCTGGATGTTTTTTATAGTGGCATGATAAGTTGTTTTTTTCGCTAATCCACCACCGGCTAGTTTCATTGAAATTTCATTGGCCTTATTTTGATGATAGCTTAAATTGAATCCAGCATTTATTAGTGGCGTAATTTCAAATAATGTCGGCGAGTTTGAAGCTTTTAAATCGATAAACTTATTAAAAATAAACACCACTTCATTTAAGCCGATGGTATAGGCTCGAATAAACTTTAAGGTCAACACATCTTCTACCTTTCCATTCATCGAGTTCATCTGGTTTGGTGTTCCTCCGTTTGGATTAATACTGTAAAGCCAATTTCCTTCCATCACACAGGCGTTGTTTGCATCGATCAACTCCAAGCTCCACCCTCCTTTCGATTTTAACGGGTTATTTAATGCTTTGGTATCGTACCGCATACTGTTTATCAAGGCATTGGTGCTATCCGTTAAAAATAAATTATCATTGTCGATATTCAAATATGGGAATGAGGAAACCAATAATGCCGGAATTTTGTAATTACTAAATTCAGTATATTTTTGAATCGGTGCGACAATAATAAAGCTATCTGCTTTTAACTTATAATCAGGCAGAATAGCGGTGGAGATGCCATCAGAGATTTTCATCCCTTTAAGGTTTATCGAATAACTACCTGTATTATACAGCTCAATATATTGGCTATTGGGCAGTGAAGTTGCAGTTTGAGGATTGATGAGCAGTTCTGAAATAACAATGCTGCTGAATTGAGCCATTTGAGGTTTATCAAAAGTGAACGAAAAAGCCTTCGGCCTCATCAGCACTCCATTGCAGCTAAAGGCCGTGCTAAAAGTAAAAGTGTAATCAAATTTGTTTTGCAAGGGAGTAAAAATGAGTAGAAGGCTATCGGAATTTCTGTTCCATACTTTTTTTGCACTTATTACCACAGATGCAGATGTGGTAATCATAATTTGAGAAACGGAGACACTATCCATAACCGTATTGAATACTACCCAAGCGGTAGAATCGTTAATGATTTCAAGTTTTTCAAGCGCTGGGGCAACGGTGTCGGAACTGAGGTTATGGATCGAATTTATTTTCCCCGGAGACCCACCCCATAAAGTTTGGGTAGAGGCACTCCAATTTTGTATTTTCTTACATCCAAGTTTTGAGTTGATTCGTTCCAATGTCCAGCCACCGTCGCTCTTGGTTGAATTATGGTACCATGTGAGGTCGTAATTTACCTCATCGATAAGTTGGCCTTGCTTATTCGCAAGGGTAATATTATCGCCATCATTATTTAAACTTGGAAAGTTAGGCAGTACGATACTATTACCGAATGAGCTATAGGTATTTAATGAAGCGGTAGAACTAACGATTATTAAACTGTCTTTAAGTAAATCCGTATTGGGGAAAATGCAGGTATTGGTGCCATCGGAAAGCGTAAAGCCTTGCAAGTTTATGTCACTGCCGGAGACATTCCAAAGCTCAATAAATTCAAAAGGAGGCAGCCCTATTTGGGGCAATGGGTCAGCGAAAATTTCATTAATCACCAAATCCCCAATTCGTGCAACATGGTATTTGAAGGTATTGGATTGGTTGGTCATACGATTGCCATCGATGTCCTCGATATTTTTAACGAGTATGCTGTTCAACTTATTAGGAGTAAATGGCGACGAAAAGAGCAGGTGTACTTGTGAGTTAGAATTGGTATTTATTTTGGCAGAAACAGGATTTGTCGAACCATCTAAGGTATAGTTTAATAAGTTTGATGCGGTAAGCGAGTCTATGGGCTCATTAAATTGCAAGAGGCATTCGGTACTATCGTTGGCCCATATACTATCCAATAATGGAGGCAGCGTATCTAAAACAAGATCGTTGATGGTAATATCGTCGTAAAAGAACTTTTGACTATTGGCTGTGGAAAATTTAATAAGAAAACCGAACCAAGCCGAATTTTGATAGGCAGTTTCAATCACCTTGCCTTCTAGCGCATAACTATTCCCTATACCCGTAGGGTCGTCATATAATTTAAATTCATTATTTGGAGCCCTTGTTACTTTAATTTTAAATATATTATTCGAAGTGCTACTCACCTTACCATCCAGGCCATCAATAATTTTAGTAATGGTACTTCCATCTTTTCGGTATAGACTAATTTCGTCGGATGTATTGCCCACGCGAACAAATATTCCAGAGTTAAGTCCGGCTAAATTAACCGAGTCGCTTATTAAGAATATGTCTGAATAATTAACGGAGGAAGTGGCAAATTTAAGATTAATAAGAAACTCCCATTGGGTGTTGATCGCCATGGTATTAATCGTTGAAAGGTGCGACTGGGTGGCGGTAACAGGTGCATTGCTGGTGAGCAGCTGGCTTGATACTTTCCAGTTGCCCACGTCACCAAACCAAGTAGGATTGGAAGTGAAATCTCCGTCGGAGAAATTTTCATTAACCTGAGCCTTTACCGTATTGTAAAAACACAGGGTAATCATAAGTTTTATTAAAATGTGTCTAAACATTTGAATTACGAATATACAGTTTTAGGCGAGAGTGGGAAAGATTGGCGAACCGATTTCCTGCGAAAGAAAAGAAAGACTAACAAATACGCATCTCTTGATTTATTACCTTGGATTTTACACTATTGGCATAATTATTGCTAAATGGGAATTGAATGTGAGATCATGTTTGATTTTTAATGATCTAACAACTCCATTCACTTTTTTTTCATTAGTTTTTGTTTCATTGAAGGGGAATTGATTTTCCCCTTTTTTGTTTTAAAATGCGATCAACTTCTGAAAGTTCTGATTGTCTTTTAACCATTCGGTTACCATTTGGTAGGTTTCTTTGTTGGTTTTGTGAAGTCTATCGATCATTTCCTTAGCACTTGAATAATAACCTTTCGCTATGCAAAACGCTATGGCCATTGAAAATTGTGCTTCTATTGAAAGCCCTTTGTTGTTCATTATCGAAATGAGAACTTGTTTTGCAATTGAATCTTGCTTGTTTCTTAGGTGAATTACCTGCTTCCCAATGATCAATTCATTAAATTGGTTGCTTTTTAGGTGCTGAACAGCTAAATGAAGGGTTGTGTCATGAAAAATTAAAGCCGTGTATTCATTCAGAGAAACCAGCACTGGATATTCTGCTTTAGGTAAATGAATAGCTACTTCAAATGTATCTTCCATGATCTCGGTACTATCCCAGGGAAAAACTGATTCTTTACCTCGATAAACTGCCCCTTTTGCTTTTTGTGTGCTTCCATTTGAATTGGCTGCAAAAGTTTGCTCCACAAAATACTTTACTGCTTTCCGCATTTCTTCAGAGGTGTTTGAGTTGTTGGTGTTAATGGCATTTTTTACCATAAACACCCCCTCCTGCTTCATTTCAAAAATCTGAAATTTTAAATCGAAGAAAACGAGCGATGTATTCTTCATGCACTTGATTTTTGTTTCTCCTGTTATGGTGTCTTTCGGTTTTAAGGTTTCCCATTGGTTTGATTTTGTTGAGAAGAATTGAACACCACCGATAGTTTTAAACACCGTAAACCGAGTTTGTGCTAACACAACAACGTGAAATAGTAAGATGAAAAGTGTTATTCTAATCTTCATTTTTAAAAATACTTTTAAAGTTATATACCTTGCTCAAGTAATAAATAATAACTTTATAAACCCCAACGAGTGCCTCGGCAAGCGCAACAGCTGCAATCATCTCGCCAATATCCCATTTGATTCCATTCGAACTTAAAAAGTAAATAGCCAGCATTAAAATAACAAAGCCAAAGAGTAGTTGTAAGATAATCTCAATGATATTTTGCCATACACTTCCTTCCCTCTCCCAATATAAGTATAGTATCAAAAACAAGCATATTACTACAATACAAACAAGAATCTGTAAAAATCGTGGAGGCGTAAAAATCGTATAGTTGTTAATATAGGCTTCAATAATATTGGCATGAATGTAAATGCCAAACATATCAGGCAATGCTTTTCCTGCATAATTTTCATTCAGAGGAGTAAAATGCTTGTCATCAATTACGGTTGAGCCATCGGAACTGCCACCATATCCGATCAAGACGATTTTAGTTCTTAAGATTTCAAAATTTATGGTTGAATCAACGATTTCATGATAGGAAAAAGTGGTGTAATGCTCTGATTTTGATTGATATGGAATAATGATCTTATCACTTTTCAAATGGTCATTAGCAGTGCTGAAGTCTTGTTGGTTATGGTACTTTAAAAAGGTATTTAATGCGAAAGATCCAATCTTCTCCTTTTTATAGCTCTGAGTCTCATAAAAGGCACGTACGGTTTCATTCTCATTACCGATAAAATTTACATATCCCAAGTGATTGGTATTCTTAGCTTTTGGAACATGAGCAGGTTGAATGCTATAGATCTTATTCCCATCGGTGGAGTCGGCATAACAGGCTACAACAATTTTTCTCCCAAAGAGAACGATCGAGCTGTCGAGTAAGGCATCCGATATGCTGTCTTTTGATTCACGGAATAACACATCAAGTCCTATTACTTTAACATCTACGTTGTTAAGTTTTAGTAATGTGGCCGCAATTTCTGCTCTTGTTGCATTTTCAATGTTAATGACAACGATGTTTTGGTTCTGTACACTACTATTGTTTAAATGTTTTATTTTGGAGAAATAGATATCACTCCAGTCAAAATCTTTAAAGGCGTTGCTTGCAGGTTGAAACCAGGCCGAATTTAAAGGTACCAATTGTATGGCCTGCAACATCAAATAGATAAAAGAAGCGCAAAAAAAGGCATCTCGTATAAGAACCGTTATAAAAGGCAGCTTTGATTTTTTCTTTAACATTTTTAGTTTACATTATTAATTCCCATAGAAATTTTTCTTTAACGTGAATTCATTTTGTTATTTAACATGATGTTCTTCTAGATACATTCTATACTTTTTGGCATTCAATAAATGTTCGCTATACTGTGCTGTGAAGTCGCTATAACCACTCCCGTCGGCTCGGGCACAGAAATAAATGAAGTTGTGTTTTTGGTAATTTAAAACAGCATCAACCGATTGTATCGCCGGAATACAGATAGGGCCAGGTGGCAGACCAGAGTATAGATACGTATTATAAGTTGAGTTATACTCTAGCATTTTGTTGTATACCCTTTTTGAAGTAACATCGTGTAGTGCAAACAATACCGTTGGATCGGCCTGTAGCTTCATTCCTTTGGCAAGGCGGTTGATATATACGCCTGCAATTATGGGCAGGTCTTTATTTTGATCTGTCTCTTTTTCAATGATGCTCGCCAGAGTCACTACTTCTGCCTTTGTTAAACCAGCTTCTTTACATTGAATAATTCGTTTCTCATTCCAAAATTTTTCATAAGCAGCGTTCATCTTTTCGAGGAACTTCTCTAGTGAAGTGTTCCAATACATTTCGTACGTATTCGGAATAATTAGGCTCGAGGCCGTTTCTTTAGTTAAATATTTTTCTTTTAAGTAGGCTTCGTTAGTAAATTTCTGGCTTAATTCCTCATAGGTGATTTCTAAATTATTACTTACGTACTGTAAAAAATTCTGTTCACTCTGTGAGCCTTTTATGATGAGTTTCACCGGCTCTTGCCTACCCGACTTCAAGAGGCGTACGACTTCGAAATTCGTCATATTGTTTTTTAAGAGGTATTTCCCGGCATGCACTTCCTTCGTATAACCAATGCTTTTGGCCAAAAGGATAAAGCTGTGTTCCTCTTTCAGTAAATGCTTGCTCTTCAAAAGCGTCACCACATCTTCAAAGCACGCACCAGTGGGTATATAGAGATATTCCTTCTCATTGTTTGATGCCAATACAATATTGCCTTTTAAAACCAAAGAGTAGGCGGCCCAAAAAGCCAAGATTAGTAAGAGCCCAGAAAAAAGCAAGAACTTTTTCTTTTTCTTTTTTAATTTCATGCTCTGTAAAAATAATATTTTGAAATTACATGTAAAATATTTTTATTATGGTTATGCCTAGGAGAGAATGGAAACGTATTTTTAATTGCTCCTTTCTACTTGACTCATTCGGTTTTATGCTTCGATTTAAAAAAAAGCATTGAATCTTAAAAATTCAGCATTAAATTGAATAAATTTGCCGTATGTTTCAATCTACTACTCAGGTTCGTGTACGGTACAGCGAAACCGACCAAATGGGCGTTGTTTATCATGGAAATTATGCGGCCTTCTTTGAAATTGGCCGTACGGATGCTTTACGAGATTTGGGATTAACGTACAAGCAATTTGAGGAGGAAGGAATTATGATGCCGGTATTGGATTTAGGATTTAACTTTCATAGTCCGGCATACTATGACGATTTGCTTATCATTAAAACAGCGATTTACGATTTGCCGGCTATTCGTTCTCGTTTTGATTATGAAATATATAATGGAAACGACAAACTTATTACTACAGGCTTTGCTACCCTTGTATCGGTAAATATGAATACCAAACGACCTTGCCGCAGCCCTGTTAAACTGTTAGAAAAACTTAGGCCCTACTTTATATAGAATAAATTATATTTTCACCGTATGAAATGGCTGCACTCTCATTTAAAGCGTTTTCTGTTCTATCGGCAGTTTATTTTATTTACAAAAAGGGTATCATTTCCCGGTTTTCAAGGTGAGTCGATTTACAATGTGATGCATTTTTTCTTTAAGCAAATCCTTGACGAGGATTTAAATATGCGTGCTTCTGCCTTAGCTTTTGATTTTTTTATTGCTCTTTTTCCTGCCATTATTTTTCTATTCACCCTTATTCCATTTATTCCTATCAATGATACAAAAGATGAGGTATTGAAGTTTTTTGAACAGATACTCGACAAGGCTACCTTTGAAACGATAAAGGTTACTATTAATGATATATTACGTAAAAAACATAGCGGTGTTTTATCATTTGGTTTTGCACTCGCTTTATATTTTGCGAGTAGTGGATTCTTTAGTTTAATGAAATTATTCAATAAATATAGCCATACCAAGGAAACGCGCACCTTCGTTAAGCAAAGAATCGTCTCTATTTTCCTAGCCCTCTTTTTTAGTGTGTTAATCATTAGCTCCGTCGTGTTAATTACTGCCGGTGAATGGGGTACGCAATGGCTCCTATCGCATCACTTGATAAAAGGCAAAACGGTAGTCACGGTGCTCACTGTGGTTCGTTGGATAATCTCTATTGCCTTATTTTTTACTACTATTTCTTCTATATTTTACTTTGCTCCATCGAAAAAACACAAATGGAATTTTATAAGTACAGGTTCCACCTTGGCGGTTATCCTGTCGCTACTTTCAACTATTTTATTCTCCTATTATGTTAATAATTTCGCATCCTACAATAAAATTTATGGTTCTATAGGTACCTTAATTGTAGTTCTTTTGCTCATCCAGTTTAATTGTATGATTATTCAAATTGGTTTTGAATTAAATGTAAGTATTGAGAATGCCGTGCTAAAGGCACGTAAGGAGCTGAAAGAGGCATTGCAGTCTTCAATTGAAGCGAAGGTTGAATCGAAGGGAAATGAAATTAAATGGCGCAAATAAATTAAGATCATGAAGATAATACTACATCCAGCAATTGAACGAGGCCATGCTCATCACGGCTGGCTCGACGCACACCATTATTTCTCATTCGCCAATTGGTATCATCCCCAAAAAAACAATTTTGGTGCGTTACGTGTCTTAAATGATGATAAAATTGAAGCCGGAATGGGTTTTGGTACGCACCCTCATGATAATATGGAAATCGTAACGATACCATTGCGTGGCGCTGTAGCCCATAACGATAGTATGGGAAATAGCGGTGTCATAAAGGTTGGTGATGTTCAAATTATGAGTGCTGGAACAGGAGTGTATCATTCCGAGTTTAATGCATCGAAAACAGAGGTTTTGGAGTTGTTTCAACTTTGGATTTTCCCAAAGGTTCGCGATATCATTCCTCGTTATGAACAAAAATCGTTTCCACTTGAATTTAGCCACAATTCTTTTTCTATGCTTGTTTCACCCACTAACGAAGACGATAGTATCTGGATTAATCAAGATGCTTTTTTTAGTATCGGAACATTCGATGAAAACCAAACGCTCGAATATGTGGTACGAATGAAAGGTAATGGTGCTTTTATTCTTTTGATCGATGGATGTGTATCTATTGCCGAACAGCTACTCGAGCGCAGGGATGCTATTGGAGTTTGGGATACAGAGAAGATTACCTTGGAAACAAAAAAACATTCTAAGATTTTAGTGGTGGAAGTGCCGATGATAGAAGCGGCATTTTAATGTTTTGGTATACACAAACGTCAATTATTTTCTCTAAAACCGTAGTCAATGCCCATTGAAAAGTTGGGGTGAAGGCACTAAAGCAAATTGCGAATAGACACGGTAAGGTTAGGTGCTGCTTACGACCTTTAACATTTTAGAGCCATACGTTAAAAAGGGTCATCGTCATCATCATTCATTTTTGAACTTTTGGTAATTCTTCCGACTCCATCTTCGGGGGGAGAAGTATAACTACCTTTCGACGAAAAGTTACCCTCTTCATAACCATGCATTCCACTATCGGTGAACAGTGCAAACTCCTTGATGAAGCGGGTTTTTATTGCTCCTTGGGAGCCGTTACGGTGTTTTTCAATAATAATTTCTGCCATACCATCCGACGACTCTCCATTATCAAATTCAGCAATATGGTAGTATTCGGGGCGATATAAAAACATAACCATATCGGCATCTTGCTCTATGGAACCCGATTCTCGCAAATCGCTCAATACCGGTTTTTTACTATTGGTGCGCTTTTCTACATCACGGCTTAACTGCGATAAGGCAATCACCGGTATCTCCAGCTCTTTAGCTAATGCTTTTAATGATCGTGAGATATAACTTATTTCTTGTTCCCGTGTTCCATTTTTATTGTTGGATTGCTCGGCACGCATGAGTTGCAAATAATCGACAATCAATAGCGAAATATTGTGTTGCTGTTTCAAACGACGGGCTTTAGCGCGCAATTCGAAAACCGAAAGTTGAGGCGTGTCATCGATAAAAATAGGAGCTTCATTAAGTACTGCGATTTTGGTCATCACTTGTTCCCATTGTGCACTATCTAATTTTCCATCACGTATCGTTTGACCCGGTATTTGCGACTCAATACTCAATAATCGATTAACCAATTCAATGCTACTCATCTCCAATGAGAAAATAGCTACAGCGCGCTTATAATTTACTCCTAAATTGCGAGCAATGGAAAGCACAAAGGCGGTTTTACCCATACCGGGGCGTGCCGCAATAATAATGAGGTTCGATTTCTGGAAGCCCGACGTAAGGCGATCCAATTCGGCGAAACCAGTGGGAACACCGCTGATGTCATTTGAGTTTTCTTTAACTTTCTGCAGTTCCTTCAGCGATTGAACTAATAAATCTCTGATGCTTCTGTTTTGTTTGTTCATCAAGCCATTGGTGAGTTCAAACATTGTACGCTCTGTTTTATCGAGCAATTCAAAAACATCACTCGTGTCTTCATAGGCGTTGCGAATGGTGTCGTTGGATATTTTTATGAGTTGTCGTTGAATGTGTTTTTCCTGAATAATGCGGGCGTGAAACTCAACATTAGCTGCAGAGGTAAGACGTGCCGTAAGCTGGGTGATGAAATAAGCTCCACCTACCATATCCAAAGAGCCCTGCTCGCGTAACTCTTGTGTAACGGTTAATAAATCGATAGGCTCCGATTTTGTGTATAAGCTAATCATCGCCTTGAAAATAGTGAGATGGGAATCTTTATAAAAACTTTCCGGCTGTAAAATTTCTACTACGGTATTAATCGCTTCCTTATCGAGCATAATGGCACCCAATACACTTTCTTCTAAATCTAAAACCTGTGGAGGTAATTTCCCTTCACTATTCGGTCCTACCTGAATTTGTTTATTCTTTAACGCGGTTCGAATATTCGTCGTTTTAATGATGTCATCCATTCTTTCGGTGCTCCTTTTAGTATTATTTATTTCACTTTACTTTTCAAATAAACTTTTTAATATGCAACCACACAACATATATAATGATACCAACAATTTTGAAAAAATGTGCAATTGTTGTGAAGAAGTTAGGTGAAACAACTTTAAATGCCTCAAACATTAATGTACATGATGTTTATAACTTTCTAAAATAATGGTGGTTATGCCACAAGTCCATTATATGGAGGTATGGCTAATAGCATCATGTAAACTTCCTAACAACACATCTTTATAAGTTAATTTGCAAAAGGCAATGGATATAAAAAAACCTCTCTTCCGGTGGAAGAAAGGTTTCTTTACAACTATTTTTCGTTATTACTGTGCTAATTTGTAAGCAAAAATCGTACAGTCTTCGTCATCACCGGCACCGGTATCAACAAATCCTTTTATTTTTATTAAAGCGTAGGTGTTTTGGTTTTTTATGTTTACAATAATTAAGTCGCCTACGGCAAGAGATACTAACCCCGATGGAACCCCCGCATTATACGCAGCTATTATACTTTGAGGTGAGGCGGTAGCCCAGTTGAAGCCAACGGCTTTTACAAATTTGCTGCCATTACGAGAACCCCAACGTGCTGCTGATGAAAACGGGTCGCGGGTAATAATAGAATCACGAAGGTCTTTCTCATCATTGGGTTGGCCAGAGAAACGTTGACCATCTAATGGAGGCGCAACCAGTTTATAGGCTGAACAGTTAATCGAGCTTACCGAATAACGACTAAAAAGACGAGGTCCTTGGTTGTTTCCAACGCTATCAGGAATAATTGTTGATGAAGGGCCGATGGTTATGGTTAACGTTTTCATTTCTGGTGTAGCATCTTTACAGTCGCTTATCGCAGTTACGGTATAGGTTATTACGGAACCATAGGTTATGCTTGCTGGAACGGTATCAACCAATGCTACCGTTTTTCCTTTTTCTCCAACACTGGGTATTGAAATAAAGTCGGCCTGATTTACCCCATTGGAAGATTTAGATATCGTAATCGATTTAATATTGTCAACCTCTCCGGTAACAACAATATTTAAAGATACTACCTCTTTTGGGGCTTTTGTCATGGTGCCACCTGAAGGGTCAAATGTAATTTTAGGTGCAGTACATACTTTACCGCATGAAGAAGAGGTAAGAACAAAAGCTGAAATAATGCAGACAGCTAAAATAAAAAGTGATTTTAAGGATTTCATATTTGAAATGATATTATTGTTTAGTTATGCAAAGGTAAACTTTTATATATGTAAACCAAAATCAAAAATTATGCCATAAATTGTCTCGAAACTTTATTTTTTCACTTCCCGTTTTTTAGCGTTGCTTTGAAGCTTATTAATAATAATGCGCACCTTATTTGTAAACATCAAGTCGCTCGTAGCAAGCCTCGAAACTCCTCTACATCCATTAAGAGGAAAGGCGTTGCAACAACTAGAGCAAATGAACCATGCTTGGCTCTTATGTGAGAATGGAAAAATCGTAGATTTTGGCTCCGATGATACGTATTCGACTTTGGCCTCTGAACGTACCATTGATTGTACGGGCCGATTTATAGTACCTGCATTTGTAGATAGTCATACCCATATTGTATTTGCTGCCACCCGTGAAAATGAATTCGTAGATAAAATAAACGGATTATCATACGAGGAGATTGCCCAGCGAGGTGGGGGGATACTGAATTCGTCGAAACGCCTTCAACAGTGTACTGAAGAGCAATTGTTTCTAGACGCCAAGGTTAGAGCGTTGCATTTAATAGAGCAAGGTACCGGTGCACTAGAAATTAAAAGCGGGTATGGTTTAACGGTGGTGGATGAACTGAAAATGTTGCGTGTTATTGCCAGGCTAAAAAAGGAACTGCCCATACCCGTGAGAGCAACATTCTTAGGCGCACATGCTTATCCACAGGAGTTCAGGCAACATCATGAAGGCTATATTAACCTAATCATAAATGAGATGTTGCCCATCATTGCCGAAGAAAAACTAGCTGATTATATTGATGTTTTTTGCGATAAAGGCTTTTTTTCCATGGATGAATCCAATAAAATACTCGCTGCGGCCTCAAAATATGGATTAAAACCTAAAATTCATGGTAACGAATTAGGCCTAACCGGGGGTGTTCAGGTAGCCATTAATAATGATGCCATTAGTGTTGATCATCTGGAAGAAGTGGGCGAGGAGGAGATCAAATTATTAGCGCAATC
This sequence comes from Bacteroidota bacterium, assembly GCA_947507965.1. GTDB lineage: Bacteria > Bacteroidota > Bacteroidia > UKL13-3 > UKL13-3 > CAINMV01. Next base: position 80,093 of record CANNQU010000001.1, on the reverse strand, counting down.
AAGTCTTATAGCTACGGTGTTGCCGGGTACCTCCTTCTTTTTGGGTATCCCTTACGCTCCAGCACGAAGGCTGGTTGATGCGGGTGCTGCTTTGTGCATTGCATCTGATTATAATCCCGGTACCTCACCGAACGGAAGAATGAGTTTTTTGCTTTCTCTTGCGTGTATAAAAATGAAATTATTGCCTGAAGAGGCCCTTAATGCATGCACTATTAATGCCGCTTTTGCATTGGAACTTCAAAACGAGGTGGGCTCTATATCAAAAGGGAAGAGGGCTAATTTTATTCTTACCAAACCCATGCACTCACTTGCACTGATGCCATATACTTTCGGAGAAGATATGATCGAGTGCGTGTATATTAATGGTGTTAAAATAGCGAAGAGTATGTAATTCATATTCGTGCTATAAGATAGAAACGATTTTTCTTTATTTTTTTGTGTTAAATTCGCGCTTCTATCATGAATTTGAACCGAAGAGTAAGAGTGCGCTTTGCACCTAGCCCTACAGGGCCATTACATATTGGCGGTGTGCGTACGGCACTGTACAATTACTTGTTTGCCAAAAAGCATCAGGGCGATTTTATTTTACGTATTGAAGACACCGACCAGAATCGTTTGGTACCCGGAGCCGAGCAATATATCATTGATGCATTGCAGTGGGTAGGCATAGGCCCCAATGAGGGCGTAGGTTTTGGCGATGGTGAATTTAGCTCCTATCGACAATCGGAACGAAAAGACTCGTACCGACAGTACGCAGAAAAGTTAATAACCAATGGCTATGCCTATTATGCTTTTGATACCGAAGAAGAATTGGCTCAATTAAGAACAGCCAATGCCAATGCAAAATATGACTATACCACACGAGGGAAGCTAAATAACGCACTTACTCTTTCGGCCGATGAGGTAGCCATGAAACTGGCGAAAAAGGTACCTTACGTTATTCGTTTAAATATTCCTGCCAATGAAGAAATAACGTTTCATGATGAAATTAGAGGGAACGTTACGGTGAATACGCTCGAGATGGATGACAAAGTATTACTAAAAAGTGATGGCATGCCGACGTATCATTTAGCGAATGTATGTGATGATTATGTAATGAATATTTCGCATGTAATACGTGGTGAAGAGTGGCTGCCTAGTGCTCCTATACATGTTTTACTTTATCGATACTTGGGTTGGGAGGAGGTGATGCCCAAATTTGCTCATCTGCCACTGCTTTTAAAGCCGGATGGGAATGGTAAATTAAGCAAACGAGATGGCGATCGTTTAGGGTTTCCTGTGTTTCCATTGCAATGGACCGATCCGAATACAAACGAGGTTAGTTCAGGGTATAAGCAAAACGGATATCTGCCAGAGGCGTTAGTCAATATGCTTGCCTTTTTAGGATGGAATCCAGGAGGCACCAAAGAGATTTATTCGCTTGAGGAGTTAATAGGGGCATTTACGTTGGACCGTATTAGCCACGGTGGGGCGAAGTTCGACGCTGAGAAAGCAAAATGGTTCAATCATGAATACCTGAAAAGCAAAAGCAATGAGGAACTTTCTATTCTCGTTAAATCGTTGGTTGATGAGCATTTTGGCCCATTTAGTAGCGCGTATATTGCAGCTGTTTGCGCCTTAGTGAAAGATAGAATGTTTTTACTTAATGATATCCTTAACTATCGATATTTATTTCAAAATCCAGCATCGTATGATGAAGTGAACTTAGGAAAGATAAAATCAATAAAAGAAGGATTACCTTTTGCCGACTTGAATTTGGCCCTGCAATCGATGGCAGGTAATAATTCGTTGGAGATTGAAAAATTGTTTCAAGATTTCGCTGCTGAAAAAAGTATAAAGATGGGAGATCTGATGAAATTTTTAAGAGTGAGTTTGGTAGGCGAATTGTCGGGACCAGCCATCCCGGATCTCATTGCTTTAATTGGTATTGAAAATGCGATCGAGAGGATAAAAAATTGTTACATTCAATAATAATAAAGGTCATCGTTTCCCAACGGTAAGAGAACATAGAATTTATAAAATACCCTACGTGCTAAATATATGGAACCATTAAAAAAGGAAGAAGAGAGGTCATTAAACTTTATTGAGGAGATCATAGAAAACGATTTAAAGTCGGGTAAGCACACATCCATACTAACGCGCTTTCCACCTGAGCCCAATGGATATTTACACTTGGGACATGCCTCTTCTATTTGGTTAAATTTCGGCGTGGCTCAGAAATTCGGTGGAAAAACAAATTTACGTTTCGACGATACCAACCCGGTAACGGAAGATACGGAGTATGTTGAAAGTATTAAAGAAGATATCCGATGGCTTGGGTACACTTGGGCAAACGAATTTTATGCCAGCGATTATTTCGATAAAATTTATGCGTTTGCCATTCAATTGATAATGCAGGGAGATGCCTATGTTGATGATTTGACGCCGGAAGAGATTGCCGAACAAAAGGGAACACCAACAGAACCCGGTAAAAACAGTCCTTTTAGAGATCGATTGCCGGCAGAGAATTTGGAATTATTTGCTCAGATGAAAGCAGGTAAATTTGAAGAAGGAGCAAAGATTTTGCGGGCAAAAATTGATATGTCATCCCCGAATATGCTACTTCGTGATCCTATATTATACCGTATAAAATTTGCACATCATCATCGTACGGGCGATCAATGGTGTATTTATCCCATGTATGATTTTGCCCATGGGCAGAGTGATGCTATTGAAAACATCACCCATTCTATTTGTACACTGGAATTTATTCCTCATCGTGCGATGTACGATTGGTGTATTGCAAAATTAAATCTATATCCTTCTCACCAATATGAGTTTGCCCGATTGAATGTGAGCTATACGGTGATGAGCAAACGGAAGTTATTGCAGTTGGTTAATGAGAACCATGTAAAGGGATGGGATGATCCAAGGATGCCTACCATTGCGGGCATGCGTCGTAGGGGCTACACGCCTGCGGCTATTCGGGAGTTTTGCGAACGGGCTGGTATTGCTAAACGTGATAAATTGAATGAAATTTCACTATTAGAATTTTGTGTACGTGAAGAGTTGAATAAAACCTCGTTTCGACGTATGGTTGTCTTTAATCCGGTAAAAGTGGTAATCACTAATTTTACGCAAGAGGAGATCTTTTTGGAAGGGGAAAATAATCCAGAAGAAGAAAATTCGGGTGTTAGGTTACTACCGTTTAGTAAAGAACTTTATATCGAACGCGACGATTTTATGGAAAATCCTCCCAAGAAGTTTTTTAGGATGGCAGTAGGCCAAAGTGTGCGCTTAAAAAGTGCCTATATTGTTTCTTGCCATGGTATCGTAAAGGATGCCGAGGGGAATATTTTGGAAATTCACTGCCATTATATTCCAGAAAGCAAAAGCGGATCTGATACCTCGGGTCTTAAAGTTCAAGGCACATTGCATTGGGTGAGCATAAAACATGCATTATCAGTCGAATTGAGAGCGTATGACCGCTTATTTAAAATGGAAAACCCGGCCATTGAGGAAGGCGATTTTAAACAGTACATCAATACCGACAGTTTACATATTATATCGAATGCTTATGCAGAGCCGGCCTTAAAAGATGCAACCGAATCGCAGCGCTTCCAGTTTTTACGCAAAGGCTATTTCTGTAAGGATAAAGATTCAACAGACCATAAATTGGTATTTAATAGAACGGTTACTTTAAAGGAAAGCTTTACGAAAGAAGTGAAGTAGTAAACCGTTTCCCATTCATGTGTTTTTCTGGTAAGCCTTTTAAGAGGATGGATACGGATCGAAAGTGTACAGATGAAATTATCCTTTAAAAAGTTCAAATCATGGCGAAACATTATATTCGCAATCGACCAACAAAATATTAATGTTTAAAACGCCAATTCTTTTCTTTCTCATCCTCTTTTGTTTTCGTATTTGCGCTCAAGAGGCAGGTAAATCAATTCATATTAAAAAAATAAATATCCCCATATTAATTGATGGTATAGATGATGAAGTAGCTTGGGTTAGTGCTGAGTTGGCGAACGAATTTCGTGAGGTAACTCCTTATGATACAGCTGCAGCAAAAACGAAGACCGAAGTGCGGTTGTTGTATGACGAAAAGAATATTTATGTGTTTGCAACATGCTATGATGAGATAAAGAAAGATTATGTTATTCAATCTCTAAAAAGAGATTATAGCTATCCAGCAAGCGATGCTTTCGCGATCATATTTGACCCTTTTAATGATAAAACCAATGGCTTTAATTTCGGGGTGAATCCGATGGGAGCGCAAAGGGAAGGCTTAGTGGCCAATGGAGGAAATTTTGGGGTAAGTACCGATTGGGATAATCTTTGGTTTAGTGAAGTGAAACATTATGATGATCGATGGACTTGTGAATTCGCGATCCCGTTTAAATCTATTCGATTCACAGAAGGCTTGAAACGATGGGGTATAAATTTCGTACGTAACGATATGAAACGGTTTGAAAGCACATCTTGGACAAGCATTCCACGCTCGTATAATATCTCGGCACTAAATTTTTGCGGACATCTTATTTGGGATGAGAGTCCTCCAAAAACAAGCCATACCATTTCTGTGATACCTTATTTTAGTTCGAATATCAACAGCGATTATAAGAAGTCGGAAAATATTAATTTTTCACCAAGTATTGGAACGGATATAAAATATGCCGTTTCTTCTTCGTTAAACTTAGATATCACCATTCATCCTGATTTTAGCCAAGTGGAGGTTGATCGGCAGCAAGTAAATCTTACCAGCTATAGTTTGTTTTATCCGGAGCGTCGACAGTTTTTTATAGAGAATAGCGATTTGTTTTCTTCCATAGGATTCTCACAAATTCGTCCTTTTTTTTCGCGTCAAATTGGTTTAAATAAAGGAACTCCGATACCAATTATTGCGGGAGCACGATTGAGTGGTAAAATAAACAAAGACTGGAGGATAGGAATCATGAATGTAGTTGCCGCTAGGGATGTAGCAACAAAAACGGGGCAACAGAACTATAGTGTAATAGCACTCCAACGGCAACTATTTAAAACAAGTAGTGTTCAATTCACGGTTGTAAATAGAGATGCTTTGCAGTCAGATGCCGTTAAATATAACAGAGTAGCGTGTTTTGATTATTTTTTATTGTCATCGAATAATAGGTGGAGGGGTAAAGCTTTTTATCATCATTCGTTTTCACCAACGCAGCTCAGAGGCTCTTCTGCCAATGCCACTTTTCTGCAGTATAGTACACCAAGATGGGACATCAACTGGAACCACGAGTATGTGAGTAAAAATTATACCACGGAAGTTGGCTTTGTGCCTCATCAGGCCCAGTTTGACCCGGTTACCAATCTTATCATGAAGCAAACCTTTCTAAGGCTGGAGCCATCAATTGCACATCGGTTTTATCCAAAATCTCAAAAAATTAATTATCATGCATTGACACTGTATTTTGATTACTATGCCAACGGAAACTATAGAACACAATCGTCTTTTGTTAATTCATCCTATAGTATCTTATTTCAAAACAGTGCCATTTTTTTAGCCAATATTAATCTAAACTATTTTAATCAATTAACGGTTTTGAGGTTAAGTACTAATCCTATTGATAATATTCAGCCGGGGGAGTATTATTTTAATAACTACAGTGTAAGTTTTACGAGCAATAAAAGAAAGAAATTTAATAGTGCCATCGGCTATAACATGGGAAAGTACTTCTCGGCTTTCCGCAACAGTACTTCTGTTGACCTTAATTATAGAACCCAGCCATGGGGTGTTTTCAATCTGAATTATAGTTTGAATTATTTCGATTGGGTATCGGGCAATACATCAACGATTCATCTTCTTGGTGCGAAAGCAGAACTCTCCTTCACTAAAAAGGTATACCTCACTACTTTTTTGCAATATAATACGCAGGCAGAAAATGTTAATTTGAACATCAGGATGCAATGGCGGTTTAAACCCATGAGTGATTTTTTTCTGGTTTATACCGATAATTACGACCCCTACCTAAGTATTAAAAACAGAGCTTTGGTGGCGAAGCTCCTTTGGTGGATTACCTTATAGAAGTTTATAACACTATTTAGGCTTTACCGGAATCGTTGGTTTCCCTTTTTCGGGTGCCTTGGGTGCTGGTGCCGGTTGAGGCTTCATGGCTTTATCAATTTTCGCACGTAAGGAAATTATCGATTGATTATTAGGGTCGTCAATCAGTGCTTTGTCTAGTTCTCCCAGAGCGGCTTTTAAGTTTTTCTTCTTGATATAATGAAAGCAAATTTGCTGATGAGCTTCTGTTTTTTCACTTACCAAAACCTGTTTCGAGAAAGCCGTGTCCGTTGTTTTTTCAAGATAGGTTTTATACATATCGGCAGCTGCTTTTCTGTCGTTAACGGTATCTATATAATACAGTGCCCTGGCTTTGTATAAATAACCTAATGGGTTTCCGGTGTTCGATGCAATAAAGCTATCAGCAGCAATATTTGTTTCCTTCCACTTTTTCGATAAATAGTAGCAGTCCATAAGTTTGTATTGTGCGTTTGGTGTTGGAAATTTAAGCATTAAGCGATTGAATGCTACAATAGCGAGATCAAATTTTTTGGAAGAGTAGAAACCATTGGCCATTTCTTTTAATATAAGCTGTTCCCTCAAAGAATCCAATCCTATAACTTGATTATAATAGAAAACCGCCTCGGAGTCTTTGCCAAGGCCTCTGTTTGCTCTTGCCAAATAAGAATAATCCTCTACCGTAAGTTTTTCGTTGACACATTTACTTTGATATAAAGTGAAGTCATTTAGCGCTTCTGCATAATGTGCTAATTCGGTGTTGGCATGGGCCATTACCTTTAAATAGTCGCAATTATTTGGGAATTGGGAATTCATTTTTTGGGTTAATTCCAGTGTGGCTTTCCAGTCTTTTAACTGGTATAGCACATTAATAAGATGGTCGTTGGATTTTACTTTGTCCTCACATCCCGCAAGATAAATTTCTAACTCTTCTTTTGCTTTTTCCAATTGCCCACTTTTTTCATATATTATTGCATATACACTGTGCATTGGAAGATAATCTGGATCAGCAAGCTTTGCCTTATCCAAAGCATCGATGCAGCTTCGGTAACTTAAGTCTGTTTTGGTGGTGCTCCAAATTTTACCTACCTTGGTCATCGCGTAGGGTGACTTAGGATTGATCGTATATGATTTTTCATAATTGGTTACGGCAAAACCAATATCTCTATCTTCTCCATTACCACTATAATGTTTTTCAAAATAAACATCACCCAGGGTATTGAAGGCGTTAAAATCGGTCTTTCCCTTCAAGGTAGCTATTGCTTTTTGAGCGTAGTCAATGGCCTTTGCCCAATCTTTATTTTTGTTGGTTGAATATGCATCGGCGGTGTATCGATAAATGTCAGGGTCCTTGCTTTTGGTAGCTTTTAACGCAGCCGCTATTTTTTTCTCTGCACCGATAAGGTCACCTTGGTTTAATAAACATTTAGCCTGCCCGATAACACATAAAAATTCGGCAGGTCTGGCGGTCACTCCTTGGTCGAAAGCTGCCTTTGCCCCATCAAAATTACCTGCTTTAAATAATGCCTGACCGTATTGAAATAGTGCAGAGGCACTACTAGGGTCGGCTTCACTTAACTTTTTGAAAATATCGAGAGCGGAATTAAAATTTTCATTACTCAAGGCTTTCAAGCCATCTTCCATGGTTTGAGATGGAGCCTTCACACAGGCAAATAATACAATTGCGAATACTAACTTCTTCAGACTTCTCATTTTCTAATTTTGAAATTTAATTTTATATTTTTTTTATTACTTATGTTTTAGCTAACAAATAGTTTGCCGAAATTATATATTCCTTGTTAACTAGTGCAAATTTATTGTAAATTAAAATGAATGCTTCGTTCGGCTTGTTTATAAGGCATCATGCCATACTTTAAAACTATAATCTGACCTTTCTCACCATATAGAAAATGCTGTAAACCAGTACCTAAGCCCAATTTCCCATCGCGTTGAATGCAATATACGGTGCGTGCCAATGGATATCTTTGTGTTTTAATCTCACTCTGGAAAGGTTCTAAGTACTCATCCTTTTCAGTTAAGGCAATACGTGCTCTTCCAATCATCTTCAATCTGTTGGTAGCATTACTATCGTCCAAATCACTAATCCAGCTAGTTCCAATAATACCGATTGCATTTTCATGTTCGCTTACGTACTTTATCACCTCCGGATTGGTTTTAACGGCAAAACAGTTTTTTGATAAGGGCTCATTTTTTAGTAATGAATCCTTTAACCATCGAATGTTACACGAAGCCGAATTATCGAATACGACAAAAAGGCTTTTTTTGGAGGTGCCCAGAAGTATTTCTTTTAATTGAGGCATCGTAAAGCTATCTGTGGCATTGTTTTTATTTACAATAATTGAAATTCCGTCAAGTGCAAAAGGTAATGATTTTGGGATATATTGAATGCTTCTGTAATATTCCATTTCATTGGTGGTTAGCTCACGGGTAACAATAATTGCTCTTGCACTATCGTTTTTTAAATCGTTAAGCACGTCCGTTTCGGGCTTGTACGAAACCTCCAAATGGGCCAGTGGGTACAAATAGGCAAACACGTTGAATTCAGCTTCCATTAAAGGTTTAAGCGTTTCATCTACACTTACACGGATAGTCCCGGTTGACATAGTATCCTGATTTGTTGTTGTTGTATTTTTATTTTGATTACAAGAAAAGAGTTGGAATAAAAAAGAAAATACAACTAGAATTTTTAAGAAGCTCATAAATTCGGGATGCGAAAGTAATGAATTTAGGGTTTATTTTCTCAAAAAACTCTCTTTGCCTTGAAAAAAGGGCATTCAAGATAGGTTGCCTCATCAGGAATTTATGAAGCACTAATAGATGTTGATGTTGATGGGAATAATGTAACTTACTTTTACCGGTTTTCCTGCCATTTTTCCGGGCTTCCATTGAGGCATATTTTGCAACACGCGTATTGCTTCATGATCTATTGCACTGCCTTTACTATCAGGAATCGTTATTTCTGTTACGCTTCCCTTTTCATCAATAGTGAATCGAATTCGTACCTTAATATGATTTCCATCGATATTGTCGGGTACATGGAAATTCATACGTATATATCTACTTAAAGCAAGATCACCTCCTGCAAATTCGGGCATGCTATCGACCCAAGTATAGGTTTTTCCATCTGTCGTTTTGTAATTTTCTTTTGGCTCTTCTGCTTTTGTTCCCGTTTTTTTACCGGATGTGTTACTTGCGGTATCGTTGCCCTCCTTGTTGTTTAGCGCAGTTGGGTTGCTCACTTTTGCCTGGATTTCTTTTGTAATTTCATTTTTAATTTTTTCAACCATGGTATAGCTATTTTTGGCAGGTATTGGTTTTTTTACCTTCGTTGCAGCAGGCTCCATTTTGGTCTCACTCGAATTCGGTAATTCGAAAGGAGAGAGGATCACAACGTCTTTATCTGGCAATTCTGTTTTGGTGTTAAAGGCGAAGTGGGAAACCAGTAATAGGAGTATCAGACAAACGGAAATGCATAAGGATATTGCTTTTCGAATGGATGCATTATAGCTATTACGAATGTAATACGCTCCGTAGCTCTGATTTCGATTTTCGAAAATGAAATCATCTAATTTTTCTAGTTGTTTTGGTTTTGGAGGTTTCATGGCACAAATAATTTAGGGGCTTTTGCAATGATTAGTTAATACATCCATTAGAAAAGTAAACAAGATGACGTATAAATGACAGATCGATATTTTGAATGGAAAGAATTAAGCTTTTGTTTTAGAAGTAATTTACTTTTTTAAATTATTACGCTATTTTAGAATTTTAATTGCCTTATGTTTGCTAAACATGAAACAGGCATTACAACCTCTTCGATTTGCTATTATCTTAACCATCGGTATTTTGATTGGAATTTGGTATTCTCCCAATAAGCGATGGGGTGGAAACAAGGTATCTCAAATAGTACAACTAATAAAAAGCAACTATGTTGATACCATCGATACCGAAACCATTGAAAAGGAAGCCGTTAATACCTTATTGCATTCTCTTGATCCGCACAGTAGTTATCTCACCGCCACGGAGGCGAAAGAGGCGAATGAGCCTCTTGAAGGTAGTTTTGAAGGGATCGGGATTGAATTTTTATTACGTAACGATACCATTATAATTGTTGACATAATTGACGATGGTCCAAGTTATAATGCTGGATTGCAAGTTGGAGATAGAATAACACAGGTGGATCATAAAGTTTTGAATGGCATGGGATTGAAGAACCAAGACGTGATAAAATTATTAAAAGGGGAAAGTGGGTCAACGTTGAATTTGGTAATTTTTAGGTATTCAGGAAATAAAGTTCTTAACTACTCCATTACCCGAGGAAGTGTTTCGATTAAGAGTGTAGATGCTTATTTTATGGCTGATAAGGAGACGGGTTACATAAAAATTTCTCGCTTTGCGGCCAATACATTCGAAGAATACCAAACGGCTTACCGTGCATTAAAAAATAAAGGGATGCAAAATCTTATTATCGATTTACGAGATAATGGAGGCGGATACTTAAATACGGCTCAAAAGCTAGCGGACGAATTTTTGGATGCGAATAAGAAGATTTTGACCACGAGAGGAGAACATACAGGCAATGAAAATTTTCTCGCAACCAGTAAAGGGGATTTTGAAAAAGGAAAACTCATTGTTTTAGTTAATGAAAACAGCGCAAGTGCGAGTGAAATTTTATGCGGTGCCTTACAGGACAATGACCGAGCTTTAATTATTGGAAGGAGAACATTCGGTAAAGGCTTGGTGCAAAATTCATTCACACTTAAAGACGGATCAGCGCTAAGGCTGACGATTTCCAGGTATTATACCCCAAGCGGACGATGTATTCAAAGGCCTTATAACCATGGATATAGCGAATATGAGGATGACAATAAGGAGCGTTATCATAATGGAGAACTATTTTTTAAAGATAGTATTAAAGTTAATCTCAAGCAAGTTTTTACAACACTAGGCGGACGCAAGGTTTATGGCGGCGGTGGGGTCGTTCCGGATGTATTCGTGCCTTTAGATACAAGCAATAGTTCGACCTTGCTTACCGAGCTTCTCCATAAAAGCGTGATTCGGCAATTGGCTTATTCGTATGTTGAAAAGTATAAGACGGAGCTTAATAAGTATGATAGCTTTTTAATCTTTAGTGAGACGTTTGAGGTTGATAATACACTCTGGCAGGAGCTGGAAGGAAATGCCACTTCATTACAAATTATTTGGACTGTTGCCGATTTCAAACGTTCAAAAAAGGAAATAGAGCGCCATCTCAAAGCGTCGATTGCCAAGTTGTTATATAAAAGCAATGGGTATTTTTATGTCGAGAACAGCCAAGATGAAACTTTTTTGAAGGCTATAACCTGCATGGGTTCCGAGAAATATTTCGAAAAACTAACCCATTAGTTTATAACGTTGTTTTTCGAATGATTTCGTGGTAAAAACCACTGTTTTCTTTGAAAATAGCTATATTTGGTGCAACCCAAAGCTTTTTTGGACGACCAAAGCATAAATTAGCCCATACCCGGTGGAAGGAATAATACAAGATTGTATCGAAGGTAATGCCACAGCGCAAAGTAAACTATATAAAATGTTTGCCAATAAAATGCTGGGCGTGTGTTTGCGATATTGCAATTGTATTGACGATGCGAAGGATGTAATGCAAGAAGGATTCGTAAAAGTGTTTACTACATTGCATAAATTCAAGGGCAATAGCAGTGTAACCACGTGGATTACACGCATCATGATGAATACCGCTATTGACCATTTCAGGAAAAATAAGAAATTGCAATTTATCGATTCCTTTGATAAATATAGTAATGAGCCTATTGATTTCGAGGATAACATAGAGGTTGTGAATGAACCCCTAAGTGTCGATGAATTGATGGCTTTGGTACAACAACTTCCAACAGGTTATCGAGTGGTTTTTAATATGTATGCGATCGATGAATTGAGTCATCGGGAAATTGCCGCACACTTGGGCATTAGTGAAGGAACGAGCAAGTCGCAACTAGCTAGGGCAAGAAAGCAGTTGCAACGTTGGGTTAATGAAAAACAATTAAAGCAGGCCGTAAAACAATAATCGTTGAAAAAGGACAAAATACATATCGATCAGTTTTTTAAAACAGCCCTTCAAAACTTAGAGGGTATGGCTGATGAAGAAATGTTCGAAGCGATAAAAAGTAAGGCGGATCTGTCGAAAATTTCGGTTGATCATTATTTTAAGAATGCGATAGCTGGAGTTGAAATAGATGCGGATGATTTTTCTTTTGATTCCTTAAAAAAGGAAATCGATGCCACCAAAGTTTCGGTCGATACTTATTTTAAGGAAGCATTGCTCGATTATAATGCGGTAGCGGGCCATATTCCATTTTTAGAAATTCAAAATAAATTGGATCGTGAAAAAGTAATAGATCATTATTTTAAAAATGCGTTACAAAATTATGTGAGTCAGGCCCAAATGGAAGAATTCGCAGTTATTAGAAGCAGAGTGGTTCAATTACAACAAATTGAAAGTAGAAAACGTTATGCTTGGCTTTTATTACTGCTGCTTATTCCAGTTTCTTTTATTGGCTATAAATATGGCAATAGAGTAACGATTTCTTCTAACCATATTATTGCAAATGCAACAACAGAAGATGATCAAGCTACCGCCAAAAAACCATCGGCAGAGGCCGAAAATAAAAGTAATCAAGATATGATGGGGAGGGTAAACGGAAATCCTGCCATCGTTTCTACAAACAACATAGGAACTGACCATAAATTAAAGAGCCAAGGAAAACGAAACGTCATCACACTTGATTTAAGCGATACGATGGTTTATGATGTTCGTGTTTTAACCGATAAGGTAGTCTTTACCGATGATTCCAACCCTAATAAGGTAAGTACGGATAGCGCTGTCGAGCATGTAGTGATGGCAAAAGTGACCGACTCCATGAGCATTGTTTCAACAGATAGGTCATTGTATGAACCATTAATAAAACCGGACGCTGTAACGATACGAAAACACAAACAACAATATAATATTGAGGTATTTGGTGCCGCTGCATTAAATAGCAGGTATCTTCATACGGACAATAATTCGGCTGCGTATTTTGCCACAAGGAGCGCATCCGATAAGCAAACGACAAAATATAATTTTGGGCTCGACCTATTCAAGAATATTGGCAAATTAAATTTAGGTGTTGGATTGCACGAAAGCCAGTTCGGGCAAAAAGGTATTTATCAAATAAATAAGCAACTCTTTGATAGTGTGCCATATATTGATATCAATTTAGATACATCCTACTTCTATATTCAAAGAGATACGGCATATCGCTACAGGTACAATAACAACTTTACTTCATTTGAACTTCCACTTCATTTTTCTTATATCGTAAGTTCAACGCAGAAATGGAATTTTGAGACGGGAATAAGTATGTTATTAAGTTATATTACTAATGTAAAAGGGGCATTACCTAATGCCACATCGAGTGACGTCGTGCTGCTGAAAAACAGTATGAATACGATCAATAAATGGGGCTCGGCTCTTACCGTGAATATGAAGTTTCATTATTTGTTAACCGACCATTGGCAACTAGGTACTGATATTTATTTGAAGTCAAATATTACCTCTTTGTACAAAAAGGAAACAGGCATTAGTGAGTTACCTTATTCTTTTGGTTGGAGATGGGGTATTGGGTTTAAATTTTAATTCAAGTAAACAATTATGAGTATGGCAAAAAAGATATTTTTTTTATTCCTCAGTTTCGTGGCTGTTCAGCTTCATGCACAGATGCTAAAACCGTTATCGCTTGGGGTTACCGATGAGGTCATTGCTACGACAACGGATAATAATTATTTTTATGCCGCCACACGACATAATTATGGAGTAATAGGAAAAGGTTTCTCTATTGTAGTGAATAAATGGAATGGCTTTTATTGGCAACAATTACCGGGCATAATTTTTAATGATAGCTCGCAAGTTAGAGTTATGGCCGTTTACAAAAATGAGGTGTATTTGGCAGGCAATTTTATCGTAAAAACACCTGTTATTACCAATGCAAGAACCATGGTGAGGTTTAATGGTACTTTAAATAATTGGGAAGCAGTGGGTACAAATGGGGCGGCAGGGTTCTCGTTTTTAGGTGCTGGTTATGGCTCCATTAATACCATGGCTGTATTTAAAAATCAGCTTTTTATCGGAGGCGCCTTTTATACGGTTGTTAATGGCGATACCACGCAGAACTTGGTTGTTTATAATGGAGTACATTTCAATAAGATTGGTGCAGGCCCTTTTGGGAATACCGGAACCAATGGTGCAGTGCATTCCTTGTGTGTTTTTAATGATTCGCTTTTTATCGGGGGGGCTTTTACAAAAGCAGGAGGGATAACGTCATTTAATTTGGCGGCCATCGACAGTGCTTTCAGCTGGAAAGCTTTTTCTTTTTCTCCTTCTATTGGGATCGCTAAAGTAACAGCCTATCAAAATAATTTAGCTATTCTTACCTTAGACCTTCAAGGGAAAATATATTTAAGGAATAGTAGCGGCTTCCAACTGATAACAGCAAATCTAATTTCTAATCAGATTACTGACATTGAGGAGTACAATAATGAATTATGGGCCTCCGGAGGTTTTTATTCCAGTAATGTTTCAGTGGTTAAGTATTCTACTATTTGGAGTGCTTCGGGTCTTGCTCCTGTTTCCGTGCAAGACATCGTTAAATTTAGAGGAGGATTGTATGTTGTTTCTTCGAATGACTTTGTAGGAAATCTAAGAATTAATAAACTGGCACAAATTGTTTTTTCGCATACTCGAATTAGTGGTCATTTATATCAGGATTTAAATCATAACTGTAAGTTTGATAATAACGATCGACCTTTTGCCAATAGAATAATTCAAATTAAGGCGATCGAGAGCTTTAATTTATATACCGATGTCAATGGTTATTATTCGGCAACCATTCCATTCACTACAGCGTCATACACGGTTTCCCTTGTAAAGTTTAAAAATTGGGATGTGGATTCTCCTTGTTCACAAAATAGTTATACTTTTATAACTGCCAACAATTCAACTCTTGATACCTTGGATTTTAGCTTAATACCATTGGTGTCGGGGGTGGATTTAAAAGTGAACATAACGCCCAATAATGGTTATTCCTCGCGAAGGGACTTTGTTGAAGGATATACCATTACGTATGCCAACAACGGTACGCAAGATCTAATAGCGGCAGCGGGTATCAAAGTTGTTTTCAATAAAAAACTATCAAATTTTTCTTCGCCTCAATCTTTTATTTTAAATGGTAACGAAGCAGTATGGTCGGTTGCGAATCTTAAAGTGGGGGAACAACGAAGCATAAGCTTTACCGCTAAGGTAAAAGCCGATTCATTTAATTTAAATGATCAGGTTAATTTCATTGCATCTTCCGGATATATGGATTTAGATGCTATGGACAATTCAGATACATTGGTTCAAAGAATAGGTCAAACGAGTAATAGCCCGGTTTTAAAGGATGTGTATCCTTTACCGCCTTCCAATGATTCAATTAGCTTAGTAACGAATGCTGAAAATGAGATAAACTATCTTATTCACTTTGAGAATACTTCTTCATACGATACCATTCACAGTGTTATTGTTATTGACACCATTGACATTAATACCTCTATTCAATACATTCAGGAAACAGGTGCATCACATAGTTATTCAACCAAAATATTTAGTTGCCCCCCAGCACTTGGCAAAGGCGTTATCGTATGGACATTTACTAATATATCATTACCACCTTTCGAAAACAATGATAATGTTTCGAATCGTGGGCATATAGGATTCAAAATTAGATTTAATAATACGTTACCTATCGGCACGATTATTAAGAATAAAGCTTATGTTGTTTTCGATTATTTCGACCCACTAAAAACAAATAATACCTATGCTAAAATCTCAACAACCTTAAGTGGTATAGGTAATAGCAATTACAGGATTAATAATGAACGAATTTGTGCAAATCCAGTAAGCAGTTACATTTTGCTCTTTAAAAGCTATGAGCCAAATGCATCATATAAAATTGTCAATACCTCCGGTGCAACTGTTTTGGAGGGAACCATTAACTCTAAAACCATTGAAGTCAATGGGTTAATGGCAGGAATCTATTTTATTATGACGATGGAGGGAAATAGGTTATTTTCGCAAAAGATAATTATAAACTAAGCAACCTTTTAAAGGGGAGTCGACTATATAGTATATTCTAAATTTTTCTATTATGAAATCATTCTACCAATTCAGCAAAAACATTTCAATGGCCCTAATGGCAATTTTCATGTTGCTCTTTGTAAACCATGCAAATGCCACCTGCAATTTTCATGCGGACTTTATTACTCAAGTTAGTCCGAATAATTGCAAATCGATTTATTTTACGAATACTTCATTTGTAACCAATTCAAATGATTCTGGAGTATCTTATATCTGGAAATATGGTAGCGCTACTTTTGCATCTACCAGAAACGCCAATTATACCTTTACGGCCAATGGTACCTATACCATTTGTTTGATTATGTTTAAGCAGGTAAATGGTGGAATTTGTAGTGATACCATCTGTAAAACAGTGACCGTGAACTGTGGCACTGGTTGTGCTTTGGGAACTCTTGGTTGGAACTGGTCCTACAATTGCGCTACTCGGACGGTATCATTTGCCGGTTCGAACACCGATAGTGTTGGATTGTATAAATACACCTGGAGTTTTGGGGATCAACATTATGATACATTGAATCACCTTTCCACTAGCCATGTTTACCCTAATAATGGTAGTTATACCGTATGTTTTAATGTTAAAAAGTATGATAACGGTGTGGTATGTAAAGACACCACAATATGTAAAACGGTAACGGTAGGTGGGGTGCATACGCCTAACTTTACCAATACTACGAGCAGCGTGAATTGCAAGGAGCTGATTTTTGCTATTCAGGATTCGAATTCTTGTGGTATCTATGATTGGTTTTGGGGAGATAATACGTCGTCTATTCAAACAAACAAAAACAGTACTATGGGCCATATCTTT
The DNA here is from genome assembly GCA_947507965.1 of Bacteroidota bacterium. Lineage (GTDB taxonomy): Bacteria > Bacteroidota > Bacteroidia > UKL13-3 > UKL13-3 > CAINMV01. Next base: position 63,026 of record CANNQU010000001.1, on the reverse strand, counting down.
CCAGGTAGTGGAACCTATAATGTGTGCTTGAAAGTGAGATCATGTACCGATACTTCTTGTTACACCTATACGTGTAAAACAATCACAATAAATTGTAATACATGTTCTACGTATGCCAATTGGAGTTTTGGTGTTGCTTGTCCTTCACGGGTGGTTAGTTTCACTTCGGGGGTGGCTGATACCACCGGGAATTATGTATATTCTTGGAACTACGGAGACAATTCGGCTCTTGGAACACTCAAGAGTGGCACTCACACCTATGCAAATAATGGAACCTATACCGTTTGTTTGAGAGTTAAAAGATATATTATCAGTACCTCCGTTCCTTGTTTTGACACCACAATATGTAAAACAGTGAATGTGAATTGCAACACTTCAGGTGGTTGTACCTTAACTGGAAACTGGACGTATTCCATTGCATGCCCATCAAGGGTTGGTTCATTCCTTGCAGCAGTAGGCGACACCACCGGGGTGTATGGTTATTCGTGGAATTTTGGCGATTCATCTGCTTTTGCTACAACGAAAGATCCACATCATACCTTTACAAGTAATGGCACCTATACCATTTGTCTTACGATAAAGAGATTTACCCCTGGTTCGAATACGATATGTAAGGATACTTTAATCTGTAAAACAATTACCATTAATTGCACCTCATGTAACTTGCAAGCAAACTTTAATCCCTTTATAAATTGTAATCTAAGAAAATTAGAAGTCGGTAATGCCTCTACGGGAGATAGTTGCTTCACCTCTAAATGGTCGTGGGGTGATGGAACGTATAGTTATGACAATCATCCTGCACCACACATTTATGCCAATGCCGGAACATATAATGTATGTTTAATTATTAGAAAATGCGCTGATACGACCTGTTTAAATTATATCTGTAAAACGGTAGTAATCCCTCCTTCATGTTGTAACTCACATGCATACTTTGGAGCTACTGTTAAATGTGCTGATAAAAAAGTAGAGGTTCTGAATTATAGTTATGGCGATAGTTGCATGACGTATAAATGGTCGTGGGGCGATGGCACCTACAGTACCGATAAAAACCCATTGAAGCATATTTATGCTCAACCCGGCACGTATACTGTTTGTTTGAAAGTTACGAAATGTAATGATAGTATTTGCACCAATACCTTCTGTAAAACCATTGTTATTCCACAAACCTGCTGCCCTACACCAAGTTTCTATTATTATAATTTCTGTAATATGTTCAGATTCATAAATACTACGGTAGGTGGTACATCCTATTGGTGGTCGTTTGGCGATTCGAGCTTCTCATCATCAAAAAGTCCATACCATGCCTTCTTCAGTAAACGAACATTCACTGTTTGTTTAACCGTATTTGATAGTGTGAAGCATTGTACCACCACGGTGTGCAAGCAAGTAGTAGTGAATTGCAGATGGTTCGGAAGTCATAATTTTGAGGTTCCTTTATCGGATGATAACCTTGGAGATGCAGAAAACATGAATCAAGAAAACACTGATTTTACGCCATCAAAAGGATTGCAAATGAACGTGAAAGCAGGAATTACGGCTTATCCTAATCCAACCAATAGTTATTTAAATATTATACTTCCTGCCACGAATGCAACGATAAAAATTACCGATATATCGGGTGCGATATTGATGCAATTCGAAAATGTTACATCCTATTACAAGGCCGATGTATCGCGCTTAGCAGCAGGCGTTTATTTTGTAAATGTGATCAATGAAAACGGAATACAAAGTGTTCGGTTTATGAAGAATTAAAAGGTTATAGATTATTACGTAAAGAGCCCGTCAGTTTTATGCTGCCGGGCTTTTTATTTCAATCGTTTCACCAGATGAAGAATAAAATAAAAGTGAAGGTTAATAATTTGAAATTAGCAAAACTAATTTCTAGAATTATTTTTAAGAATATACCGATGAGTGAGAAAACAGTTAGAGACATAACAAAGTACACTCGCAAGTCGAAGCATAAGAATATTCTAGACTAAGTCTTTGATCTTACCTTCGGAATGGAAAAGCAAATTGCTCTAATAAGAGATGGTTGGCAAGCATAAAAAGACGGTGTTGCAATGATTTTTTTATTGCTACTTCGATTCTTGGCTTTATTTCACGATACCTATTTTTGTAAAGAACGTAGCACCACATTGAAGAATATACACACCTTCCGGGATTAAGAATAAAGGGACAATGGTTTCTTTCTCGGTTATTTCACCTTCCATAATTTGCGTACCCAATAAATTATAGATTCTAAAATTCTCCTTCGTGGTATTGAACGATGCCTGAATTCTTATCGCTTTTTTTGCAGGATTGGGATACACCGTGTATGTTTTGGCCTCCTCCGGTGAAATTATTCCATAACTAAAGCCATTGTTGCTATATCCAGGTGTTCTGTTGTTTAAAAGTGCAAAAGGGCCGATGCCATCGCTTGTTCTTCCAAGCGATACGTCATTACCTAACGAAGTATAACGAACGCTATCGATTAATAATCCATTGTTTTCAAAAAGTCCAATCCATTCATTATTCGCACTTAATTTGAAATTCGTATGATAAGCACCTTGTATCGTTTGGTTGTCGCACCAAAAGAGCTTAAAAGACTTGGGTAGAATAATTTCATTAGGAAGTTGAAACTTGGTAGGCATAGTCATGCTATTACTTAAGTAAACCGAGTTCAAGGTGATGCCAAAATTTCCCTCGTTGTATATTTCAAGCCAATCGTCATATTCATTAAGCTCATCCATTATTATGGAAGTGTTCTTTGCCATCAATTCGTTGATTCTTAATTTTAAGTTGCTTTTCACCCCAATTGGCAATATTAAATTGCCAATCGATGGGTATCGAGTTACTTGGTTCGAGGCAGAGGAGGCAGAATAATAAAACAGTAACGTGTCCACCATAGGATGTGCCGGCAATTGAATTCCCCATATTCCATCACTAGCAGCACCATCATCATGTAGGCCATCATCAAAAAGGGTAGCAGCAATAAACCCTGAATTTAAGTCGTAACTAAAATGAATTTTCACGGTTAATGGCGTTTCGTCATCATAGGATGTAATGGCAAATTTCAAGATATTGCTGGTTGAGGCAAATTCAGGAATGTGTTTCTCACGTATCAGTACAGGAATAATATTGTTGTTCAAAATTTGCTGTTCTATGCTTTTATTACGTGCGGTGAAGAAGGGTTTTAAGCCATATTTTACATGGGTAACTCCAATCGTTTGCACAAATGAATTATGAAATTGACCTACGGTAAAGCCATAATCTAGTGTACGAAAGGTGTCGGCCACGGCAGCCGTCCATATTTGGTTGTGAATGAAATCAATACGTGGAAAGATAAAGGCAGTATCATATATAGTAGATGTTATCTCCTGAAGGTAATAATCGAATTTATTTTTAAACTCAGGTACCGATAAAATTTTCGAATATAGTGGTCTGTTTTTCCCGCTATTAAATTGATGCACGTCTTTTGTTCCCCAGTCGTCGGCGCTCCAGCCAATACCAAAGGTGTTATCGGCATCATAGCTTAAATATTCGAATTGTTTGGTATAAGCGTTTTCATATAAGAAATAGTTGTTGCTATTCCATACGTAATTGTCCCAATGGCCTGAGGCCACCTCCAATGCCAATATTTTCAAATATCCTTCCACATTAAAGTACTGCTTTATTTTTGAAGCGAAAAAAGTATCTGCCGGTAAGTTATTAAGCGCACTAATAAAGTCGGCCAGTTGCTGATAATTGTCGGATGGTATATTGTTCTGCAATTCATAGACTCGTTGCGTTTTCCCACAAAATGACCCGGAGAATTTATAGAGATTGCCATTGACTCCTTTATAATTCAAATCGGCACCATAGTAGCATTTGTAAAGATTGCCATCGTTATTGCCAAAGCGCGACTGGGTGAAAATTTCGTCTAAATCTTCTATGTTTATATAAAGTCCAAAATAGTTGCCATTAACAAAAAGTTTGACATAATTACATCGCAGGGCAGGCGAATTCGCTTTGTACATGGCGTCCCAAAACAATTTTTCGCGTAGTATACTTGGATCGTTATGCTCTCCATTTAAATTAATTTTTTCTACATCATAAAAATTTCGGCCCGGCTTAAAGGTGTTGAATGAAAGCTTAAACGATTTCTTTTTCGCCAAACGTGATGTGTTTCCTTTTAAGCGGAAGCCAACATTGAGTAAGGTGTCATTTGGCAAAAGTCCATCACTCCATACCATCGACACCGGATATTCGTGGTTGTTGCACTCATTACCTACTTTGTAGAGCGCGGCAAGGGAGTCGGCGTCGATGGTAATAAATAATGAAATGATGGTTGAATCGTTATAAACTCGTCCACGAGGAGGATTGGCGTTTTGTGTGCAAGCAAAAAGAGGTACAAAAAGGAAGCTAAAGAGTAAGCGGAAACCCATAATGCAAAAGTACTGAATATGTATTGCAGTTGCCGAAAAGTAATTTGGTTAATAGTGAAGAAGTCCTTTCCCTGTTGTATCAATCCATTGGTTTGCCGGCTTCCAAAAATGAAACAAGAGGGGGATTCCTACTCCCAACACAATGCCACCGATTACATCACTTGGATAATGTTTTCCAAGGTACATTCGTGAGTAGGCTACGGTGCAGGCCCAGGCGTAGGCCGGTAAGGTAACATACCACTTATGGTAGTAGAGTGCCATACTAGTGGCACTGCAAAAGGCTACCGTGGTATGACCCGATGGAAAGGAATAGGTTTTCGACGGTTTATCAAAAACAAGTTGACTGGGATATGCGATGTATGGGCGTGGCCGCTTCGTTATGATTTTGATCGAATAACTTAAAAGGCTTACCGTACCTAATGAAACAGCCGAATAAAAACTTTCTCTTACCAATGGATTATCTTTTTTGATTTTACCTACGGCAAAGCTTAACATAGGATATGCCAATGGAATGACATACGCACTATTACTTGTAATTTTGAAAAAGGTGGTGGCTGCCGTTGACTGGTTTTTGTTGATCTTACGCAATAGATTAATATCCCAATTTTGCGATTTAGCTGACATAAAGAAAGACAGGAGCAGAGCCGAAAAAATAAATTTTTTCAAGTATCGGTTGGATATATGGAGTGCAAGTTAAAAAAAGAAATGTAAAATAAAGTTATTTTTGCCAAAGCACATGAAAAAGCTTACCCTTTATTTCCCTTCTCTCAATGGTGTTCGTGCCATTGCTGCTTCGATGGTCATAGTGCACCATATAGAAATGGTGAAGAGTGAGAAAGGGCTTAGTGATTATGCACTTCCGGGCGATTTTGGAAGTCTGGGTGTTACCTTGTTTTTTGTTTTAAGTGGATTTTTAATAACCTATTTACTTTTTGCAGAACAGAAGGAAACACAGACCATCAATATCAAAAATTTTTATATCCGCCGTATACTTCGCATCTGGCCATTATACTATCTCATTCTTATTATTTCATTCTTTTTTTTTTCACAGTACCTCTATCCGGAAGGTATGGTACAGTTGCAGAAACATTACTGGATTAAATTTGTTTTGAATGTGTTTATGCTTGCCAATGTATCGCATGCTTGTGTGGGAAAAATACCATTAGGCAGTAATTTATGGAGTGTAGGAACGGAGGAGCAATTTTATTTATTATGGCCTTGGCTGGTAAAAAAATTTAGAAGTATATGGATTCCATTTTTGCTAGGAAGCATGGTGGCATTAGGCATTGTCAGGGTGGTATTGTCGCATCAGGTGGCGGTGGGTGAGTTACAAGGTACGGTGAAAATATACTATTTCGTTTTGCAGTTTCTTAACCTATTTCGTATTGATTGTATGGCGATGGGCGCCCTTGGTGCATGGGTTTTATTCTTCAAAAAAGATACGTATTTGAAGGTGATCTTCAACCCCTGGGTTCAGGCCATCGTATTACTCTGGTGCATCCTTTCATTGTTTTTGGGTATCACCTATTTTGATACACTCAATCATCTTGTTTATGCCTTTCTCTTTGCCATCATCATTACGAATTTAGCGGGTAATAGGCAATCCTTAATAACTTTAGAATTCAAGATTTTAAAATTTTTAGGTAAAATTTCTTACGGCTTATACGTCTACCATTTTATTGCTGTCGTTGTGGTTTTGAAATTTATTACCACCTATTATAGCTTCAAGAATTCACTTTTTGAAAATGGATTATTATATTTGGTCGTATTTAGCCTTTCTATTGGAATTAGCTATTTGTCGTATATATTTTTCGAGTCTCCATTATTAAAATGGAAAAATAAATTTACCAGTATTGTAAGTGGCGATGCGGTAAAATAAATAATATTACGATGGAATATCGAAGGCATTAGGTTGACAATACCTCTACTAAACGCAATAGCTCATCGTTAATTTGCGGTTCTTGCTTATTTGCTAACGTTAACGGGGTATATTCAATTTTGTCGTTTATTACACCTACCATGTAATTTAATTTCCCTTCCATCAGGGCTACCACACTTGCGTAGCCAAGCCGGCTGGCAAGCAGGCGATCATTGCATGTAGGCGAACCTCCTCGCTGCATGTGGCCTAGCACCGATATCCTAGTTTCAATATGATTGAATTTCGCTTTCACTTTTTCGGCAACAGCCATAGCACCACCTTCGTCATCACCCTCGGCAACGACAATAATATGACATAGTTTTTGGCGGTTATATCCACTTTCAATTTTCGCTATGAGTTGGTCGATGTAGGTATGTGTCTCTGGTATTAGAACGGCCTCTGCACCGACACTAATCCCACTCGATAAGGCAATAAAACCGGCATCTCTACCCATCACTTCCACGAAGAACATCCGGTCGTGTGCATCTGCCGTATCCCGAATTTTATCTATGGCTTGTATCACTGTATTGATGGCGGTATCGTATCCAATGGTGAAATCAGTTCCGGCTAAATCTTTATCTATCGTTCCTGGAATTCCGATACTTGGAATTTTGTGCTCATCATAAAAAACCTGAGCACCTCGAAAGGTACCATCCCCACCAATTAAAACAAGGCCTTCAATACCGAATTTGCTTAGGTTGTCATAGGCCGTTTTTCTGCCTTCCACCGTCATAAACATCTCACTTCTACTGGTTTTCAAAATCGTTCCACCACGCTGAATGATATTCGCCACATCTTTCGATTCGAGCTTAAATATTTTATTGTCTATCATGCCTTGATAGCCATGCAATATACCATAACACTCCATTTTATAATAAGCAGCGGTGCGCACCACTGCTCGAATACAGGCATTCATTCCGGGAGCATCGCCACCAGAGGTCATCACTCCAATTTTTTTTATTTTTGTTGCTGTCATATCGAACGGCAAATTAAATCAATACGTTCATAATTAAACTATTATTTTTGTTACTTAATGTAGATAAAATATTAAATGAAGCACGCTAAAATTATTTTTACACTTGTATGGTTAGTAACGGTGTTTTCAGCTAAAGCGGCTGAAATGCGTATTGATCCGGCTTTTTGGTGGACGGGCATGAAGAATTCCACCTTGCAATTATGCGTTTATTCAAATGGCATTTCGAATTTTACGCCGACCATTCATTATGCCGGAGTTACCATCTTAAAAATAAACAAAGTAGAAAACGCGAACTATCTATTTATTGACCTGAAAATTTCCGAAAGTACTTTACCGGGGAAGTTCAAAATTATTTTTACAAGTACAGGAAATAATTTGTCAAGTAGCTATCCTTACGAACTAAAACCAAGAAGCAAGCAAGATGGTATCACTCGCATTCAGGGCGTTACGAGCAAAGATTTCATTTATTTGTTAATGCCCGATCGTTTTAGTAATGGGGATACAAGCAATGACGTGGTGGTGGGTACCACGGATGAAACCATCGACAGGAGAAGTCTTAAAGCCCGGCATGGTGGCGACATCCAAGGGGTTTTGAACCACCTCGACTATATTCAAAGCATGGGGGTAACAGCGGTATGGATGACTCCGGTAACCGAAAACAATCAACCCTTTGAAAGTTATCATGGGTATGCGATAACCGATTATTACAAAATTGATCCAAGGCATGGAAGCAATGAGCTCTTTGTGAATTATGTTGCTGCTGCTCATAGCAAAGGCCTCAAAGTAGTGCAGGATGTGGTTTATAACCATATTGGAAACGAACATTGGTTTTATAAGGATATGCCTAGCAAAGATTGGGTACATCAATTCGACAAATTTACACGAAGCACTTATAAGGATATGGCCCTGTTTGACCCACATGCCAGCGATAGCGACCGAAATGTATTAAGCCATGGATGGTTCGATAAACACATGCCTGATTTAAATCAGCGAAATGTTTTTCTAGCTACTTATCTTATCCAGAATACACTATGGTGGATTGAATATGCCGGTATCGATGGGTTGAGAATTGATACTTGGGTTTACCCTGACCTGGAGTTTGAAAACAATCTGATAAAGGCGGTATTATTAGAGTTTCCGCAACTCGGGATCTATGGAGAAACCTGGGTTCAGGGCATTGCCAATCAAAGTTATTTTGTTCAAAACAATTATGTTAATCTCCCTTTTCAATCGATGTTGCCGGGGGTTACTGATTTTCAATTATATTATGCTACTCAGGATGCATTGAACACCGATTTCGGATGGGAGAGTGGCAGCGCCCGTTGGTACCGAATGTTGGCAAACGATTTTGTTTACAAAGACCCCAATCGAAACGTTTTGTTTTTGGATAATCATGATCTAAGTCGTTTCTATAGTGTAATAAAGGAAGACGATAGCAAATGGAAAATAGGTATTACCTTTTTACTTACCTCAAGGGGTATTCCAAGTATGTATACCGGTACCGAATATTTATCGCATAATTTTGCATCGCTCAGTGCTATCGAAGTACGTCAGGATTTTCCTGGGGGTTTTCCAAAAGATCAGATCAACAAGTTTGTTAAAGAAGGCAGGAGCGTACATGAGAATGAGGCCTTTAACTATCTCAGCACGTTGGCGAATTTTAGAAAAACATCGAGTGCCTTAACAACCGGAAAACTCATGCAGTACGCCCCTTTTGAAGGCGAATATGTGTATTTCAGATACGATTCGAATCAATCGGTAATGGTGGTAATGAATCCTACGAATAAAGAAATAAAACTTGACCTCAATCGGTATTACGAACAAATAAAAAGCAAGAACGTTCGCAGTGGTATTGATATCGTAACAGGAACGATAGCGTATTTCGATAAGGAAGAGCTGATTTTAAAGCCGAAAAGTGTTGCGGCTCTTGTGCTGGGTATGAGAGGTAAGGAGTAGATTTGGCTTATCGATTACTTCTCCAGCAAATATTGATGCCTTAAATCAAAGTTAAGTATTCCCTTACTCTCTATAAGCAGAAGGTAATTTCGCATCACATTACTTGCACTGCTATTTAAATTTAGTTCCAATTTCTTTTTGGCAATTTTCAAGTCAAGGATCTCAAGTGCAGTACTTTGTGCCATAATTTTTTCGTTCTCGAGTAATTTAGCAACGATACTGTTCTTATAAATCTCTTCGAATGCCTGGTATTGTTTTATCGTGAGATTAAGTTTAGCGTCTTGTAAAATGATGTATTTGGTTTGAATTGCCTGCGCATTCTGCCAGTTAAGCATTGCATTGTATTGCTCAAGATTGGCATTGTTTCTGTTTAAGTTATTGTTTCCAGTTAAAGGCACAGATATTCCCACACGAAAAGTTAACGTGTTCTCCGGCTTGAATTTCTTTAGTATTTCATTGTTATAAACGGGGCGGTTATAACCTAGTTGAAAGGAATTTAAGATGTTTGTATTTTGAATATGTTCTAGATTGTAATTGGCCTGAGCAAACTGATATTGTGCTTCTCTATATACTAATGAAGGATGTGACGTTATGCTGTCGTATTTTAATGTTGAGGTGTTGGCAATAACTTTTTTCATGGTTATTAAATCCGAAAAATTAACCTGAAAAGTATCGGAAGAACTAAAATACTGACGGAGTCGGGCGTAATAGGTATCGATATCACGCTCCTCTTCCTGAAGTATAACAAACAGCTGCACTAAATCTTTATCGATTTCAAGTGCATCGGTTATTTTTATTGTGACTCCATCATTAAGTAATTGTTTTAGGAGGTCATTCTTTTTTAGGAGTAGGTCTTGTAATTCCTTTCTGTTTTTTAATGACTCAAGGCTGTAATAGAGGTTAACAATCACCAAATAACGATCCAGTAAGGCTTGTGTGATGAGCATCTCTTGCTCTTTGTGATAGAGATTGGTTTGGATGGGCTTTAGTTTCTTTTGGAGTTTCATCTCCTTCCACTTATTCGTGGTGAGGTTTACCGAGTAATAGTCCTCATTACGCAAGCTACCATCTAAAGTATCAGGGCTGTTGTTTCCATTAATACCTAGCCTGAATTCTAATTTTTTCACAGCAGGAAGTTTGTAATTTAGGGCATCGGAAAAATTTGCCATTGCACCTGCTGAAATCACTTTTTCATCCTGTAAGTAGGTAGCTAAAATGCTTTCTATACTCACGGTTTGTGCCACAGCACTAGAGATGTAGAATATGAATAGAAACGTTGATGAAATTAAAAACTTAGGCATCATGAGTAAAGCAATTAATTAAATCGAATCAATATTTTCTCACCAATATAGAAATTATTGGCAGCATCCAATTTTATATAAACTTCACGCCCCCAAGCACGAATTTCTACAAACTTGCGCAGTCGTAACGGGAGTTCTACTAGATTGTTTCCATTGCCTAAAATCACTCCCTTTGAAGTAACATCCAAACGTGCAGCAGAAACAAGAATCACCGTATCTCCTAGTTTAAACGGCGCTACTATGCTTTCATGGATAAAGCCGGTCACTCGATTTGGATTATTACTGTTTATTCTAAGAAGTTCTTTGTATTGAGGGGCGATATCATTGGGAAGAACAAAAACATTTTCTACGATGCCATCACAAGGTGAGCAGACAATCATTTTATATTGCTCCTCTTGGTAATAATCCATTTCATTTTTAAACTGTGTTTTTTTTGCTTCCTGATTTTTATCATTGCTCTGCCGTTGGGTTTCATAGGAGCTTAACTGTTCGATGGTATGAAGGTTCAACTGTTTCAACGATTCAACCAACGCCGCAAGTTCTAACTGTTTGACATTACTCGACTGATCCACGCTATTCTCTCCAATAGATTTTAAAAGATTTTTTTGAATCTCAATTTCTTTTTCAATAATTTTTATTTGTGAGTTAACCTCAATGCTACGTGTGGTTTGACTTGCTTTAAATAATTCTATTTCTTTATCCAGGATTTGATTTTTGGATATTCTTTCTACCTCCAACAAGTTCATGGAAGCCAACCTATCGGTAATATTTTTGTTGATTTCATCGCGACGTAACACCAGTAACGTGTCTCCTTTTTTTACTCGATCTCCCGGCTGAACCATTCTCTGAGTAACGGTAGTAGCGTATTCGACGTTAATCGAATGGCTTTCAGTAAAAGCGATTCCAAAGATGGTCCTATTGCCTTGGGTTCTGAGGTTATTCATAATCCAAAGGCAGAAAATAAAGGCCAATATCCAGAATATATAAAGTAAATTAATTCTTTTCATTAGTCGTTGGAGGTAAACTCTGTATTTTGCTTGCTGTATTTTCGAATAATGACCCCACCAAGCTCTAGGGCAGCGATTAGTTTTTTGGTATCTCCTTCGTTTTTAAGGATGATTACGTATTCGTATTCTAAAAAAGGCATATTATCTTTCGTTACATCGTTACGAATGCTTTCGTTGATAAACTTTCTACAAAATTCTGCTAATGTATCTTCAACAAATTTTTCTTTTTCTGGTTGTTTATCAAATCGTAACCGTAGTTCCCATATTAAATGATTGCCTAAGTAAAATGGTGTAAAGCTTAAAATAATAGCCACTATTCCAAAACCCGAAATTCCAATGATAGCAATAAGAAACACATAGGAACCGCAGGCGATGCCGGTGCTTATGGCGGCAAACATGAAAATAATATCGCGGGGGTCGCGAAAATTAGTACGGAAATTAAGGATGGTGAGCGCACCCAGGATTCCTAACCCAGAAGCGATGCTATTGTTTGTAGCTTGAATTACGGTGGCTGCAATGATGGAGCTTAAAATTAAGGCTTGAACAAAATTCGGCGTCTTTATGGTATTTGGCGTGGTCTTGGTATAGACTACCGCAATTACAACACCAAGCAAAAAGGAAAGGAGAAAAGTAAAGAACACCATTTCCAACGTAGGGTTCTCTATTTTAGAGTACAAGGATAAAAAATCTTCCATAATTATGAATTGCAATTAACGTAACTTTAACGTAATTTGCAATTAACATCATAACAATATAGAAATGTTTAAAGTAAGATGTTTGTATTTTAAAACAAAACGGTTGAAACTCATCCATACTTTTTCATAAATTCGCATATGCTTTCCATTGAGCCGAATCAAATACCGACCTCCGCTTTTCATGCCTTTATGTTGGCAAGCATTGCTCCGCGACCTATTTGTTTTGCCAGTACCATAAGCAAAGATGGGAAACCTAATCTTAGTCCGTTTAGTTTTTTCAATGCCATTGGAAGCAACCCACCGACATTGATATTTTCGCCGGCCCGAAGGGTTCGTGACAATACCATTAAACATACCCTGGAGAATGTATATGCCACCATGGAAGTTTGTATTAATGTGGTGTCGTACGATATGGTACAGCAGGTAAGTCTTGCTAGCTGCGACTATGAGGAAGGGGTAGATGAATTTTTGAAAGCTGGATTTACGAAGGAATCTTCATTGAAAATAAAACCTTTCAGAGTAAAGGAGAGTCCGGTACAAATAGAATGTGTTGTGAAGCAAGTAATAGAAACAGGTATCGAGGGCGGGGCAGGCAATTTAGTCATCTGTGAGATTGTGATGATGCATATTAAAGAAACGATTTTAAATGCGAAAGGGGGAATCGATCAAAACAAAATAGATTTGGTGGGTCGTCTGGGAGCCGATAGCTATGTGCGTGCCAGTGGTAATGCTCTTTTCGACGTGGAGAAACCGAATAGGAACAAAGGCATGGGCATTGATGCATTACCTGAACGTATTCGCAACTCACAGATTCTTTCAGGAAATAATTTAGGGCAGCTAGGCAATGTTCAAAAACTTCCAACCCCAGAGGAGATAGAATTGATGCATAACAATAGTGAAATACGAAACCTGCTTTATCGGTTAGAAACCGATCCGGAAAATTTGGAAATTCAACTTCATATCAAAGCAAAGCAACTACTCGATAGCGGTCAGGTTGCCGAGGCCTGGAAAATTTTATTAATAAAAAACACCTAAATTAAATTGCTTCTTTTTTCTTTTTATCCAGGAGAGATCGAAGAGCCACCGGAAATATGAATTTCACCGACACTCATACCCATCTTTACGCCGAGCAGTTTAGCGAAGACCGAACGTATATGGTTCAGAGGGCAATAAACAAAGGCATCACAACGATGCTCTTGCCCAATATCGACCTCAGCAGTGTCGATGATATGCTGGCATTGTGTAAAGCACACCCTCAAAATATTTTCCCAATGATGGGCTTGCATCCATGTCATATTGGGGCCGAATGGCAAAATACGATGCAGTTGATAGAACAACATCTACGCTATAATTCATATATTGCTGTTGGAGAAATAGGAATTGATTTACATTGGGATAAAACTAATTTTAATGAGCAGCGGGCAGGGTTTACTTATCAAATGATGCTGGCCAAGGAATTGCAACTACCGGTAAGTATTCATAGCCGAAGTGCTACCTTGGAATGTATTCACGTGATAGAACAAAATAATGTATTTACTGGTGGCGTTTTTCATTGTTGGGGTGGAACACTGGAACAAGCTAAAAAAGTTATCGATATGGGATTTGCTATAGGAATAGGTGGTGTCGTTACATTTAAAAATTCAGGACTTCAGGAGATCCTAAAACAGATCGATATAAAACATTTTGTATTAGAAACCGACGCTCCCTATTTAGCACCCGTCCCGTATCGAGGAAAACGTAATGAAAGCGCCTACATACTCGAAATTGCGCAGAGGCTCGCTGAGATAAAAATGCTTCCCTTGAAAACGGTAGCAGAAATTACTTCAGCGAATGCTGAACGAATTTTTAAGATCAAGGCCTTCACACAGAAACAATAGATAGACTCAATTTTATGGCGCTCAATAACAACAGAATAGCAAAAGATTTTGGCTTTGGCAATGTGCAAAACCAACGGGTAAGAATGCTTAACAAAGATGGCTCTTTCAACGTTAAACGTAAAGGGCTCCCCTTTAAATCATCGTTTAATTTCTATCATTTTCTCATAAGCATCTCTTGGGCGAAGTTTGTTTTGCTCATCGTAACCTGGTTTACGTTTGTGAATTTAATATTTGCATTTGGTTATATGTGGTTAGGTGCAGAGAATCTTCAAGGTGTGGATATGCGTAGTTTTAGTCGTCAGTTTCTGGATTCTTTTTTCTTCAGTACGCAAACGTTTACAACGGTAGGTTATGGCCGCATCAGTCCGATAGGGATGTCGGCAAATATTATTTCATCTCTGGAAGCTTTAGTGGGGTTGATGAGCTTTGCTTTGATCACCGGTTTATTGTATGGCCGTTTTTCTATGCCGGAGACACGCTTGTTATTTAGTGAGAATGCGGTAGTTGCTCCTTACAAAGGAAGCAAGGCTATCATGTTTCGTATCGCCAATTTACAAAAGAGTCAATTATTAGATGTAGAAGTGTCATTATCTGTTTCTTTGTTTGAAGAAGTTAAGGGAGAGCGAATCCGGTCGTTTTATACCTTGAACTTAGAGCGCAACACACTTTTATTTTTCCCTACAAGTTGGACGGTGGTGCACGCTTTTGATGAAAAAAGCCCCTTCTATGAAATGACGGAAAAACAGTTTAAGGCTTCTGAAGTGGAGTTACTCTTTGTATTTAAAGCATACGACGATCGATATTTTCAAACCATTCATTCAACCTATAGCTATATTGTAACAGAGATTGAATGGGGCGCGAAATTTACTCCGATTTTAAGTATCGATGATGGTTGGCCAGTGATTGATTTGGCCTCTATCAATGCGTATTTGAAAGTTAGTATTTGAGAAATTTGTGGTTTTCCTAATCTTCGTTAATGGTTTCACAAAATAATTTAGGATTGTTATATTTGTAGTTATGAAGTTATTAAAAATATTCGTGGTGTTGGCCTTTTATTTTAGCGGCACCTCATTTAAACCGGTTGTGAAGCCAATAGAGGATTTAAAATGGGTGAGCTGGAGTAACGGCTTTGAATTGGCCCAAAAGAAAAAGAAAATTGCCTTAATCGATTGTTATACCGATTGGTGTGGATGGTGTAAAGTGATGGACAAAAAGACCTATAGTGATGATGGGGTACAACGAAAAATCTATGCTAATTTTATCCCTATTAAATTAAACCCGGAGTTAAACGAAACCTATACCTATCAAGGCAAGCAGTATAATGGACAGCAGCTACTAGCGCTCTTATCAAACAATACCCTCTCGGGCTATCCAACCGTAATTTTCATTATTCCAAACGGCAAAACCAATCTTATTGAAATGAGTGTTGGATATAGTGATGCGGCGCAATTTAGTAAAATATTGGATGAGAAGTTAGCCAAGAAGAAGTAGTAGTTACTAGTGCTTCATTATCTTTTGTGTCGAAATGGTTTCCCCATCCATTACCCGTAATAGGTACATTGCGTTTGGAAGGGTAGTCGTGTTTATGATGTTGTTTCCTAAATTCATTTTCTGTGAAAACATTTGTTTCCCGTCCATTGAAAAAATAATAGCGGTAGCATTTTCTGATTTTATTTGAATATTTACTTGATTGGTAAATGGATTCGGATATACGGTCTCGGTGAAAGCCGGAGCTGTTTTTACACCCAATGCAAATACGTTAAGTTGAATATTGTCAATCCATAACAAGCACGCACCGGTTGCGTTTTGTGGGTCTCTGGAGGTGATGAAAATGGCTGTTGCACTATCGGGTACGCCGGTAAAGGAGCCATCATAAACGATTTTGGCTTCAAATGACGTGTAATTAGTTACGCTCGTAGCTTGGTAATAATGGCCCTCGCCTACCAAGGTACCATTCTTAAACAGATAAATCGAAGCTTCGCCTTGATCTGTTCCCTTTTTTGTGAATTTCAAATAACCACTGAGGGAAGCATAGCGCTTGTTTACAGAAAAAGTTGGAAAAATGGAAGGGTCATTCGCAGCATCCAATCGATTAGCACCTGAAACGATGCCTCCTGGAATAAATTGCCCAAAAAGATCGAGTGTATGTAATTTAACAGCATAAATACCATTTTGTGCTATAGTGCTTTGTTCGCAATTAATGCTATCAAGGCCGAACTGTGCAAACAACTCGTTACTGCTGGTCCAATTGGTTAAATCGTTCTTGGTATCGGTGGTCCAAGTTTCAAAACTATTATTGGGCAAATTGGTTTGTAGTATCCCCTTATAATAACAGCGAATATTATCAATGGATAAGTAGCTAGCCATTTGCGGATCGTAATCGAGGGTGTTACTCACATAAATAAAAATAGATAAGGGGTTGAATGTGGTGTCGACGATTTCCATCGGAATAGCAATTTCGGTCCAGGTTGTAGCTGTTCCTGTGGTGATAAAATACGACCCTGCACGAACCAGATTTGTATCATTAAGTTGTTCAATATGAAAAAAGCCAGTATCGGCATTGGCAATATTATATTTCACCCAAACTTTTATGGTATCTATTTTTTGAGTGTATGGATAACCATCAGTAAACGCTGTGGTAAGTGCTAAAACACCAGCCGTAGGCGTGAAGTTCTGAAGACTAGTCTCAATTTTTGCAGCAAAAGAACCGAGTTGTGCCGATGGCGCTTTGGTTATTTTACCTTGAGGTGTCCAGGTGTCAATCTTATCAATAGAGGAGCTCGTCCACGATTCGAAATTCGGATTAAGAAGTTGTGCCGGTAGGGCGTTACAGCAAAAAAGCAGGATGAAAATAGAGTATAGCTTACGCATAATTTAGGGTTTTAATTAGTATGTTTTTTTGTTAGACGAAGATAGAACAATAATGGTTGCTTTTAAAGATTTAATTTAGCATACCTACTATTTTTATACATTCGATGGCCTCCTTTACATCATGAACACGAAGTATATTGGCTCCTTTTAAAAGGGAAATAGTATGGGCTGCTGAGGTTCCATTTAGGGCATTTCCAGCGTCGGATTGAATTACATTTTGTATCATTTTTTTGCGTGATAATCCGACCATAATTGGTTTTTGAAATATTTTAAACCGATCTAGTGCACTTAATAATTGATAGTTTTGTGTCGTATTCTTAGCGAAACCAAAACCAACATCAATAATTATATCGTGTATGTTTAAAGACGGTGGGGATATAAGTTTTGCGGCAAAATACTCGAGCACCTCTTCGGTCACATCTTCGTAATTAGTAAGCTGTTGCATGGTTTGTGGCGTGCCTTTTTTATGCATCATGATCAAGGGCACTTGTAGGGAAGCCGCCGTCGTTAGCATTTGGAAATCGTCTTCCCCGGCTGAGATATCGTTAATTATGGCAGCTCCATTTTCAATGGCTTGCCTTGCAATATTATTTCGTGTGGTATCAATAGAGAGAATGATTTCTTTGAAATGGTTATGAAGTAAAGCAATGGACTTCAAGGTTCTTCTGGCTTCTTCCTCTTCGTTTACCAAGGGGGCGCCAGGCCGCGACGAGTAACCACCGATATCGATTATTTCAGCTCCTTCATAAAGCATTTTTTCACAGGTGCCAAGTAATTTTTTTTCGGTTAGTTTACGGCTATTTTCATAGAACGAATCGGGGGTAAGGTTTATTATTCCCATTACTATTGGTTTTTCCAAACTCAATAATTTTCCGTTGCAATTTATAAACATCGGGCAAAGCTATGGAACACAAACGAAATATGCTGCATTAATAAATTCTCTTTTGATAAGCAAAAGAGGCCACCTTAAAAAGGCAGCCTCTTTAAATTTTGTTTTCATAGGTTATTTAGAAACGCTTCGTACACTCACCCTAACGACACTCCAGTTGGTTGGCGCGATATCACCTGCACCACGAGCACCCGAACCGGCATTCTGAAACATATCTGTCCATGTTTTTTCGCCTCTTGCTGCCGTCATATCGCTGCTCCTTACCCCTTGGCCTTCCAATAATTCGGGACTTGTAATGGGTTCATCCGTAGTTAATATAATATAGGTGTCAACACCATAAGGAGCGGTTACTTTAAACAATGGCTGCCGGCCCAATGGAATATAATCAGGCACTTCATTATTTTCGTTTAATCGGGGCATTTTATTTTCAACTCCTTTGCCGCCATAAAATAATTTTGTGCTTCCATCGGCATTTACCGAGAACACATAAACATAACGTTTAGTTCCATCCCAATTGTAAATATTAGCTTTATCGGCAACCAATACCAATCCATAGGTTTCTCCATCTACAACATTTCCGGCAGTAACAATTTCATTTGTTTTCGAATTTTTCAGTGCCAGGTAAAAAGGAAAATTACTAACTCCGTCAGCTGGGCCGTTTAAGGCTAACCAAATTTTTATCTTTGCCAACCTAAAGGTATAATCGGCTAAAGTATCGATGGAACGTGCATCGTTATTCCCATTCATCTGAATGAAATCGGTGCGAATGGGCATGGTGCTTAAATAGGCGCTATCGCTTGCGTTGATGCCCGGCATGATAAAGGCGTATTGCACTTCATTTTCATATACCCTACCGGTAAAGCAATAATTTGCATTGGCTGGTGTAGAAACAATCTTTACAGAAGTATTGTCTTTATATTGTTTTTCAATTTCAGCTCTTAAACCGGCATAAGGTGGAAGGCTTACATATAATTTTATGCCGTCGCCAGAGATGAATTTTTTCGCATCACTCATTTTAGGGTTGGCCCCAATGGCATGTATTTTATTATCAGGCGTACCCACATACCAAACGCCATCGTTATAGAAAATAGTATGCGTAGCACTTACCTTGGATGGATCGATAACCCATTCAATTTTAGAATCCGTTTTTAATTTAAAGAATTCCTCTCCGGCAGTTTTAACCTGAGCATAAGATAAATTGCAATTCGGAATATAAACGGTTAGGGCATTTTCGGCAACCACCCATTGCGTAACATTATATAAGTCGCCTGGTTTAATGTTTTTAACGTCGCCTTTTGTTACTTTAGCCGTACTTTTAGTCATACTATTAACTTCTGTTACGGTCAATTCAACTGTTTTGTCGGTATTGGTTAATACACAGTTTACCGATAAACCAATTGCGGTACCTCCTTGCAGTGTTACAACCGAAGAACTTTCAGGAGTTGTAACGGCAATCAAGGTCATTTTAGGTAACAAACCACGGTCAATACCAAATAATGTATTTGCTTTACGGGCATCGTTGCCTGCCAATACAGGTTCTTGTGTTTTCCCATTGTATTTCATGATAGCGCGCACACTGGTAAATATTTCAGTTGCGCTAGCGGTAGCAGGCAAGGTTTGTAAGGCCTTGCAAAACGCGATGGTAAAAGCACCGTGGGGGATATCAAATTCATCTCTTTGTTCACTTGCACATTCTACGTCCTGAGCTGCGCTAAATATTAAGGCACCTTTATCTTCTGGTGCAACGTCAATGCGTGTGGCATCTTTGGCGTCTTCCATATCATTTTCAATTTTACGTTCTTTGGCCGGTTTATTTGTCATTGCGCCTCTGCCTACCGAGCCACTATGGCAGCTATCGTAAACAACGGTCAGGGTTACACCTTTTTCAACCAGTTTGTTAAATAAAGCCGCTAATTCTTTATCCCGAATATCTTTCGCCCCTTTCCAAATATCGGCGGGTACCATGGTTTCATCCATTTTATCCGCTTCATCACTTAAGCTATTATAAACTTGTGATCCATGCCCGGCGTAATAAATAAAGACGATATCTCCGCTTTGAGATTGGTCGATTAGTTTATTTAGTTCAGCAAGAATTCGTGCACGAGTGCATTCCTGATTTTTTATAAAAGTGATGTATTTGTTATCGGTAAACCCATATTTTGCAGCTACCAATGCTTTTACCTGTTCGGCATCATTAACACAGCCCTCTAAATTGGTCCAGGTGCGCGAACCGGTATTTTCTACACCATCGGGTTTATAGGTGTCGATGGCCATAAATAGTGCACGTTTGGTTACGGCATGGGCAGTAAAGCCAAAAAGTAAAAAGAGAGTACAGAAGATAATTGAAATTCGTTTCATGATCGTTGGTGAAATTTAAAGTTAATGTTTGAAAAACTTTAATAGTAAACAAAGAATACTTAAAATACCCTGAACTACTTAGCGTATATCGAATACATATGAACCACTGCAATCGCCTTGGGCACCCCAGTCATAGGTGCCACCAGTAGTTATACAGTAAATTGTGGTATAGCCCGAGTACACCGTTACATTGCCACTTTCATAGGGAGCTAAAGTACCTTTGTAGTTTCCATCAATATATACTTTTACATAATATCCGGTACTATTGCTAAAGCTTACGGTACAACTGCCTCGGGTGGCACTTGGCCTAGCTACTTCTGCATCGGTAGCCGGTGCCTCGTTCTTTATGCTTGGATTTTTAGTTTTTTTAGCGGCATCGACATGTTTGGCCACCATTATTTTTTGTATTTTTTTGGGCTGTGCTTTGGCAGTGTATGAAAATGCCATAAAGCATAGTGTAGTAAGGAGTAAGAACGTGCGTTTCATGTTTTGTGAATTTTTTAGAGGGTTAAATGGAAGAACTTAATAATTGAAATGTATTTACTGCAAAGTAAAGCACGAAGAGTGAATTAAAAAATACCTGAAACCCGAAACCTTATGAAGTACTTAACTTAATTGCATCAAATTGTATATTCGGAAAGTTATTCGTAACTTGCAAGCTCATTCTGTAATGAAAAAGGGACTTGTTTTACTTTTAATTTCATCTCACTTATTTTCAGTGGTTGGGTTCAGTATGTTAATCCATACGTGTAATGATATCGTGTCGTATAAAATCTTTGGTGTTGATCTTAATACAGAATGTGAATGCATAGAGGAGGAAGAATCTGTCGACTCTAAATGTTGTAAGACGGACAGCTTAAATATAAAGGCTGACGTTCACGATAAAACCAATGGCCGGCCTGTAGTAGTGCATAATTTAATAACGTGCTGCGTTCTGCCGCATTGGTCAGGTGGCTCTTTTAATGCTAAAACAGGGCTTGCTGCAATTCAAGGATTTAGAACAGATCCTCCCCCAGAAGCCTCCCCCACATTATATCTTCTTCATCGTTCCATTCGGATTTGACATCAAGTTTTTCGATACGATTGCATCGCCATGCGATTGATTTTTGCGTGTTTTCTAATATCGCAAAAGTAGCCATTAGGCTATTCGCCCCGATATTACAGAGGCGGTAGTTTATGCTATGAGTCGAAGTAAAAATTAATGTCATTTAAAAAGGAGTAGTCCAAATTAAATTAGAATTGAATATATGAATTTTATAAAATATTTTATAGTATGCCTATTTTTTGCTGTTGGCAAGGAGGGCTTAGCTCAGAAGCGAAATCTCAAGACCGATACCATCATCGTTTATGGAGCCTGTGAACAATGCAAAAGCAGGATTGAAAATGCATTGTCTAAATATGGTACCTATACGGCCAATTGGGACATTGAAACAAAAATATTAATCGTTCGTTACGATAGCGTAAAACTTTCGAGATTGAAAATCGAACAGAAACTTGCCTCGGTAGGACACGATACCAAAAGTTTCCAATCGGATGAACGAACCTATTTAAAGCTTCCAGCCTGCTGTCATTACGAGAGGTATGAGAAGCCCGGTATGAGGAAGGAAGAAACGCCAATAAAAATGGAGGAAGAAAAGGAAAAAAATAAGCCAATAAAAGGATTCATTTTCGAGGCAGATGGGAAGGGTAAACAAACTCCTGTTTATGGTGCATTGGTGCGAGTTATAAATACGAACAATGCAGTTTATGCCGACAGTATCGGTTTTTTCCAGCTTTTTAGTGTAATTCCAGCCACTTTAGTTGTTAGTTATTTAGGCTACCCAGCCGATACCATTACCGTGTCAACGTACCATAGCGTCAAGATCGTTCTTCAAAAGTCGTCGTCTATTACTTTATCAGAAGTTGAAGTAGATGCGAATGTCCAATCCAGCTATGTATCGTCACTAAATACGTTAAACACCCTGAATATTGGCTCCGAAGAACTCACGAAGGCGGCTTGTTGTAATCTTTCTGAAAGTTTTGAAACGAGTCCTTCCGTTGATGTGAGTTATTCGGATGCGGTTACAGGTATTAAGCAAATTCAACTGCTCGGCCTATCGGGTATTTACACCCAAATAACAACGGAGAACATACCAGAGATAAAAGGGCTACCCGGAAGTTATGGTCTCACCTTTATACCGGGGCCATGGATCGATGCAATTCAAGTTACCAAAGGAACAGGGTCGGTGGCCAATGGATATGAGAGTATCGCCGGTCAAATAAATATTGAAGAGAAGAAACCCGATAAAATGGATCGTATTTTTTTAAATAGCTATGCCAACAATATGGGCCGGCTGGAAACGAGTATTAATCTTTCAAAACAAATCAATCATTATTGGAGCACCGCCTTGTTAACCAATGTAAATGGTATGATTTTAAAAAGCGATGAGAATAAGGATGGATTCTTAGATAATCCATTGGGAAGGCATTATAATTTTTTGAACCGTTGGAAATACGTGAATGATAAAGGCGTTATTGCACAGTTCTCCATCAAAGCACTGAGCGACAAACGAGAGGCAGGAGAAGTAGGCTTTGATCCGCTAAAAGATAAGCTCACTCGGAATAAGTATGGTGTTGGTATCAATTTAGAACAGTATGCGTTTTCAGGAAAGTTAGGTTATGTTTTTCCCGAAAAGCCATTTAAAAGCATTGGAATTATTTTTTCGGCCAATAGCTATACCAATAATGCATATTATGGATTAAATAAATACGATGCTGACCAAAAGTCGATTTATGCCAATCTAATATTTCAGTCGAAGATCATAACTACCATACACAAATATCGGACGGGGTTAAGTTTTGTAAAAGAGGATTATAATGAAACGTTTGATAGCTTAAATTTCAAGCGTCAGGAAATGGTTCCGGGTGCTTTTTTTGAATATACATATACGCCCGTAATAAACTTTACAGCAATTATTGGGCTGCGTTTGGATTATCATAGTTTCTATGGGTTTAAAACCACTCCACGATTGCATTTAAAGTATGATATATCCCCTACAACGAATGTTAGGTTTTCGGCAGGGTCGGGCTTTCGTGTGGCGAATGTTTTTGCTGAGAATATAGGTGTATTCGTGAGTTCAAGACAGTATCATATATTGACACCGACTTCAACCTTTGGCTATGGATTAAACCCTGAAAAAGCTTGGAATTACGGATTTAATTTGATTCATCAATTTAAAATAAATAGCCAAGCGGGTTCTATTTCAATCGATGCGTATCAAACCAAGTTTAGCAGTCAGGTGGTGGTTGACGTAGATGCTAATCCACAGCAAGTTCTGTTTTATAATCTACATGGAAACTCATTTTCCAACAGCATTCAGGCCGAAGTGAATTATGAGCTGATTAGGAACTTAAACATGCGTCTGGCTTATCGTTGGCTTGATGTTCAAACAAATTATAGTGGGGTGGTTTTAGATAAGCCATTGATGGCAAAACATAGGGCATTTATTAATTTTGGGTACGAAGCTAAAAGCCATTGGAAATTTGATTTTACGATGCAGTGGATAGGCAGAAAAAGGTTACCTAATTCGAGTAGTAATCCTGTTGAATATCAAGTTCAAAATTACTCCCCGTCATATATGCAGATGAACGGGCAAGTATCGAAAATTTTCAATCACAAATGGGATGTTTATCTTGGTGTTGAAAACATGACCAACTACACTCAAAATAATTTAATTATCTCTGCTTCTCAACCATTCAGTCCATATTTTGATGGTTCAATGATATGGGGCCCTGTGAATGGCCGAACCATTTATATAGGACTAAGATTTAAAACAGATTAATATTTTTTCAGATGAATCGCATACAAATTTCAATTTTAATTAGTGTCTTTTCTTTGGTGATATCCTGTGGTACTGCCCCGGTAAAGCCAGACACAACAAACACGCCTGTTATCGACAGTACGCATCAGGAAGTGTACCAATGTCCGATGCACCCCAACGTAGTAAGCAACACCAAAGGGAGTAAGTGTACGGAATGCAGTATGGCTTTAAAAAAGGTAAAGTGAAAGCGTGTTAGTTGCTGAATTTTGTTAGGAGTGTATAGCTCGACAATTTCCCTTTGTTGTAACTTTCCATTTTCACCATGCCTATACCTTTTGCGAGCCACTGTGTTGTTTCAAAAGTATTCTTCATAGGTATTCCGGCATAGCTGCTTGTAACACGGGTTTTATAAGAGATTTTATAACAAGAGTAGGTTCCGGCAGGTACCGTTAGGTCTTCTTTGCCTTGAACATAGCGGTCATAAATTACCATGACCATGGTTACCATAACATCACCATTGTTTTTAACCGTCATCGTCATGGAACTTGTTTTAAGCGAGTCGCCAACTTTTAAATTCTTTGGTGTTTCTAAATTATCACCATCGAATTCGATGCTCATGTCTTTACTCTCTTTATAAGCATTCATTTGATCGGGATTAAACATATTTTTCATATCCACTTTAAAAACATTGTTTGCGCATTCAATATCGTAATTGGAATGGAACGTTTCTTTTCCTTTCGCATCTTCTCCGGTGCCGGTAACATTGGCTTTAAAGCCATTTGTGCTTTTCGTTACGGTGTTTATGGTACTGGTAGATTTGTCGGTAAGCTTATTGCTGGCTGTGTAGCTGGAAAGTTGCCAAGAGGCACCCGCGTTAAACGGATAGTAGCCATCGTTACATGTTTGACAATAGACATTGCCTCCAATGATTAGTGCGAGAGAAAAAAGAAGATATTTCATTTATTTGAATCAGTTAGTTGATGCTGCAAATTTAATTTAGAACCAATCGTATCGGTGTCAAAAACGCCTATAATTTAGAAGTCGAAAATCAACATCTAGTTTTTAAAATCGATTTAAGCCCTAAAATAAAGGCAGTTCTATGTCAGATTAGTATTTTTGATTAACCACCAACTTTCCTTTTAATTCAACGCCATCAGAAGTGAGTATCGTGTAGATGTATATTGCTTCGCGTAAACCGCCCATATGGAGTGTTATAGGCTCTAATGCGCCAAAAGAATAGGTACGTAAAAGGTTTCCTGTTAGGTCATATAACTTTACCTTAGCACTCTGGTTGAACGTTTCTTTTGTTCCAATAAAGGTTACCCAATCTTTTGCCGGGTTGGGCGCAAAAAAACCTTCTGCAGCAGTGCCACTTTGCATATTACCTTTAGCATTGAGTTTCCATAAATTTATTGCACCTGCTTTAGTGAAACAAAAAAGATAATTGCCATCATGTATTTTTCTAAGGGAGGTAACACTGTCGAAGCTGTCGGAAAAGCTAAAAGCCAATTCAGCATTTGCATTCATCTTTTCAATCGTTTGGCTTTGTTCTGATTTACATCGATTACTAAGTGCCCAGTCAATTTCGAGGTTGTCCAAATTAATGGTGGTAGCAGCACAGTTTAGATTATAGGTAGTGGAAGAAAGTAGCATGCCTTGATGGTCATAATCATAAACATGGACATAAAATTCGGTATCTTTTTTGGAGATGCTCTCTGCCACTCTAATCTTGGTGCTTCCATAGAATAAATCGGCAGCTACAATTTTCTCGTTTCTATTATGAGGTTTTTTTATATGGAAATTTACCATACCATCATTTTTCAGGTCACTAAAAACCAAGGTTTCATTCGAGTCGGACTGTTCGACACCCACGGTGTAAAGATGTTCGGAGTTTAGATAAAATCCATCATTAAAATAGCCTCTATAATATACAAAATCGAACGGAATTTTACTCGCCGCATCAATAATGCTCAAGGTGGCTTTTGGTTTTACCGTCGTAAACGAGGCTCCGATAGACAGAATACTGCCGTCTTGCAATGCCAGATTTTTTCCTCGTTGCTTAAGGAGCTGGTTTTGTATATTGTAATCTCCAAAAGTATTATGCAGGTAACTTTCCGATAGTGGATTTCCGTTTTTATCGAAGACTAGAATATATTTTTCGCCGTAAGGATAAATTAGATCCAACACCAAGGTTCCATCCTTTTTTTCATCTATGTTTTGAGTGCAAAACCTATTCGCTGTATAGCTTGTGGTGTCCTTTCGTATGGTTTTATCCCAAATCTCATTTCCATTTTTATCCACTTTCATCAAATGAAGCTCAATGGTATGAGGGCCTGTATGCGTTATATCATAGCTAATAACGCTGTAGGTTAAAACAATGTCAAGCGAACTTAATTCGGTGAAGGTAGTGATGGTAGCACTCTCTCCCTTAAGATAGCTCCTCTTGAATGAAACTTGCTGAGAAGAAAGCACCAAGCTCATCAGAAGAAAGGTAAAAAGTAAATATCGTTTCATTTTTAAATATTAGAACAAGTAAAGATTAAAAGCCAAATATACAAATAAATAAAAAAGCTTAGATAGGTACTTTTCCACGTTCATGAAAACCCGGGATGATGGTGTCGCATAAATTAAAATCAACCCAATGGAGGCTCTTTACTGGGGCATTAATTAACTATTCTCCTGTTCCTACAAAGGAATCATAGAAGTTGGAATATCTGCCAAAAGGTAGGTTTTACATAAAAATACCTATTTTCGCAGGGTATGACAACCATTAGAATTCTTGAAGTACGAAGCGAACTCGGTGGGCGGCTTCGTGGTGCGAGTTTGGGAATAGACGCCATTAAGATGGCCGATATTTCCAAAGATAATACCTTTTTTTACAGTGTTGAAAAAAACAAGCAAAAACAAATTGTTGCTGTAAAAGATTTTAATGCGGAGCTGCTCAAACCGTCACCTCATCGGCAGGCGAAGTATATTGATAAAATTTATCTACAGTGCAAGTTGGTAGCGGAAGCAACGGAGAAGTGCCTTCGCGACAAAAAATTTCCTTTGGTAATTTCCGGTGATCATAGTAATGCCATAGGCACGATTGCCGGCATAAAAAATTATTATCACGAGGCTCGTATAGGCGTAATTTGGGTTGATGCTCATGCCGATTTACATTCGCCATATACCTCCCCAAGTGGTAATATGCACGGCATGCCACTAGCGGCGAGTATGGCTTATGATGGCATAAAAGAGTATCGGATAAGTAAGCGGGAGGCACATTTTTGGAACAAATTGAAATATTTGGGGAGTAAGGAAATTGAACCAAAAATTTTACCGGAGGATGTTGTTTTTATCGGTTTGCGAGACACCGAAATTGAGGAGGATGAACTGATTGAGCGAGACGGTATTAAAGTTATCGATGCGATTGATTTTCGAAGTATGAGTATTAAAGAAATTGCCGATGAAGCAAAGAAACATTTAGCTCATTGCGATTATCTGTATGTGAGCTTTGATATTGATAGTTTGGACAAAAGTTTAGTGCCGGGCACAGGAACACCCGTTGACAGTGGTTTAAGTGAGCTAGAAGCGAAGAAGCTTTTACAGCTTTTGTTGAAAGACGAAAGGTTGTGCTGCTTCGAACTCACAGAGGTAAACCCTCTACTTGACATAGAGAATAAAACGGCAAAAATGGCTTTGGAAATTATCGATTCCTTGTTTTAGAATAGGCGAAAAGGTTGAAAGGAATTTTAATACAGGTTTCGTTCCGATAACTTCCTTAATACGGTTTCAAAGTCACTGTTTACGGGTGCTTCAAAAAGGCAATTCGCTTTTGTTACGGGGTGCTCAAACGCCAAATACCGGGCATGTAGCAGCTGATGTATAATTTCTCCCTCGTCTAAGATATCTCGAACTTCCTTAAATGTAAAATTACTGGGATACCGTTTATCCCCTAAAATAGCATGTCCTATAGATTGAAGATGAATACGTATCTGATGCGTGCGCCCAGTTTGTATGGTACATTGCACCAAGGTTGTAAACTTAAATCGTTGAAGCACTTTGAAGTGCGTTATGGCTTGTTTTCCCTCATCTCGTAATGGGAATGCTTGGATGATCATGGGGTTGTTCGAATTCCTTCCAAGCGGAATATCTATCGTACCCTCTTCCTTTTTTACGATACCCCAAACGAGTGCGAAATAGGTACGATGGATTAAATTATTCTTTAATTGATTTTCTAAATATAGTTTAGCTTCTTTGTTTTTAGCGAAAACAAGTAACCCCGAAGTGCCACGATCCAATCGATGAATCGTACCCGCCTCTACCTTAATTTCTTTATTTGAAGTGTGTAAAAAATAATATGAAAGTGCGTTTAAAAGGGTTCCCTTGTAATTTCCTAAACCTTTGTGAATAGGCATTCCAACCGCTTTGTTTACCACAATTAGTGCATCGTCTTCATAAACAACCGATAGCGGAAGATTCTCCGGAGTGACATTATCTATAAATTCAGTATAAGGCGAAAATACTTCTATCACATCATTCGATTGAATTTTGTAATCCGATTCAATATTTTTATGGTTCACCAGAACCGCTTTCTTGTGAATTAGATTTTGTATTTTATTTCTCGAAAATTTACGCAGTTTAGTTGAAAGGTAAACATCGATTCGTTGTGGTATTGAACCTGGAGCAACGGTAAGGGTGTGCAGTATTTGCACCTGGTTTATTTGTTAAATATGGTATCGTATTTCATCGCATTCGTAATGTCGATTAACTTCAACATTTCCACCATTTTTGTTTTTTCGCTTTGGTCAGCTTTTTTATAAATTTCCACTATTTCATTTGCTTTTGAGTCAAAGAAAATTTTGATGGCTAAGGTATTGGGATTTTGTTTAGCTAAAGTATAGAGCGTGGTTATCACTTCAGTAATTACCGTCCGTCCTGCATTTACATCTTTGCTCATAGCATCCAGGCCTTGCCGATGGTATTTATAAATACTTTGATGTATTACCTTAAAACGTGGATCGGTAAAGTCTGAAATCATTGAATACCGGTTGCGGCTTCTTGTTCCCATTACCTGTTTCCACCCGGTTTCTGAAGCGCTTTGCGCTATATTTACGATCGTTTGTGCTTTGCTGAAGTAAGTCGCTCCTCCGTTTTCTCCGAAGGAATCATATTCCAAGCCCAGTACCATATAGGCATAGAACCCTAAAAAAGAAGTGAGATTATTGTATTGATTTTCGTTGAAATCCATGGTTTGAAGTTCCGAGTATCGAAAGGTAAATTCCTTATCGATAAAGTTTAAAACAGGAGTGGTGTAATTGGTACCAAACACCGGACGTACCGCTTGAATGGCGATAGTGCCCTGAAACTGGTCTATACTCAGTTTTTGGTCGATATTAATCGTGATGTTAAGTTCAATTTTTTCATTTTGAAGGATATTATCAGTGCTCCATTTACGATTATTATAAAATTCGAGAATCGAGGTTTGCAGAGCTCCAAATAATTGTTTGTAGGCCGCATCGTTATTTGGATCAACCACCTGAACGCGGCAATTAAAATCTTGTGATTTCAACGTCCAGTATCCAAATATCAAAAATAGTAAAATCGTTTTTTTTATCATGGTAATAATGGTTCTATCTCGTTTAAAATATCTTGTGCTACTGCCACTTTGCTTTTTAATTCGAATTGTTTTTGCTCTCCATTAGGTAGAATCGCAGTAATTTTATTGGTATCGGTAGCAAAGCCGGCTCCTTTATCGTTTAATGAATTTAAAATAACGAGGTCTAAATTCTTTTTTTGAATTTTGCCAATGGCATTTTCTATTTCGTTCTCTGTTTCCAAAGCAAAACCCACGAGCAGTTGGTTGTTTTTTTTTCTCTTCCCTAATTCGCTTGCAATATCAATATTTTTTTTCAACGTGATGGTGAGTTGTTCATCATGCTTTTTTATTTTGTTCGGCGATACCTCTAGGGGTGCATAATCAGCAACGGCAGCAGTTAAAATCGTTATATCGGCATCTGCAAAGTGATTAAAGCAGGCATCTGCCATTTCATTTGCAGAGATAACGTGAATGGTGTTGATATTGGTATGGTGAGTTGTTAATGAAGTGCTTCCTGACACTAAAATGACCGTTGCACCTCTATTGGCTGCTGCTTCCGCAAGGGCATAACCCATTTTGCCAGATGAGTAATTGCTTATAAAGCGCACCGGGTCAATGGCTTCTTGCGTAGGTCCAGCAGTAATTAAAATGGTTTTGTTTTTCAACTTGCTTTTATTGGTCAAAAAAAAAGCCTCTAAAAATAAAACAATTTCATCGGGCTCCGCCATTCTGCCTTTGCCTTCTAACCCACTGGCTAATTCCCCGGTGTTGGGCATAATAAGGTGCGTGGAATACCCTGATAAAATGTCAAGATTGTTTTGTGTAGAAGGGTGCAGGAACATGTCTCTATCCATGGCTGGGGCGATTACTATAGGGCATTTCGCTGAGAGATAAGCGGCCATAAGAAAGTTATCGCAAAGGCCATGAGCCATCTTCGCCAAGGTATTGGCACTAAGTGGAGCGATAAGAAAGACGTCGCCCCATAATCCAAGCTCCACATGGCTATTCCATGTGCCATCTTCGTTTTTATAGGAGTAATGAACCGGGTTTTTACTGAGCACCGACAAGGTGAGAGGGGTAATAAACTGTGTAGCACTCTCCGTCATCACCACTTTAACTTGTGCACCTTGTTTTACCAACAAGCGTATTAGCGTTGCTGTTTTGTAGGCCGCAATGCTTCCCGTAATTCCTAAAAGTATTTTCTTTCCGTTAAGCATAATTTAGCGTTGATATGGATGAATGCATGGCGATAAAAAAACGGCTTCATATAAAAAGCCACGAAACTACATAACAAAGGTAATTCGTGGCTTGTAAATTAAAAACTGAATTGTTTTTTATTTTTTTGTTGGGTTCTTGAAGAAAATCTTTCCGTTTAAAAATTCTTCCGTTGCAATAACATGTGGCTTTGTCATGCGTTCATATTTAATAGCCATTTCAATTTGTTCCCTATTTTCACTTATTTCCTCAAGCCCGTCATTATGCTCGAAATGCGATAATTCATCGGTCATTTCTTCTTTCAGTTTCTCTGATAGGTGACTTGCTCGTTTTGAAATAATAGAGATGGACTCATAAATGTTTCCGGTTGGTTCTTCCAACCGACGCATGTCGCGCGTTATTGTTGATATGGTTTTGCTTGGTGTCATTTTCTATGATGGATATAAAATTAAATTTTTTCTCTTCGTGTATTACTTTCCGCTGTTTATCATTTCAATTTGTTTTGCTGCATCTTCATTCATTTTACCTGCTTCTTTTGCGTACGAAGTGGTAAAGTCTGACCGATACTCTTCATATGATTTAATCATCTGTGTAAAACGCTCTATTTTTTTTATATCTAAGCTGTTTTTAGCATAGAGATAATGGCTTTTTACGATATAAAATTCCGACTCTTCCTTATGGCCACTTTCCGGGTAATCTTTTAATAGATTCGTAAAAGATATTGCTGCCGCTTTATATTCTTCCGTTTTATAAAACAAATAAGCGGAATTAAATGCTTTTAATTCTAGCTTCTCTCTTAGCTTATCGGCCAGTTGATTACAGCTTGCGATATACTTACTGTCGGGGTAAGAGCCAATAAAAGACGTAATGTCTTCCATACACTTTTTCGTGTCCGATTGATCCAAATAGGTAGGCAGGCTGCTCAAATATTCGGTATAGCAAAACATATAATTGCATTCTTCCGTAAACTTACTGATACTGAAGTCATTGCAAAATCGTTTAAAAAGATACGTTGCCATGTCATAATCCTTCATTCCGTAGAAGCAATAGGCATTATAATATTGCATGTTTTCTGACAATGAGGTACCACGGTAATTCACTGCCAATTGTTCATACAAGGGCTGCGCCCGGGTAAAGTCGCCTTTTTTATAGAGCTTTTCTGCCCATTCTAACTTTATTTTCAGATCGTTGTTTTTAAGTATTTTCGGATACTCACTACACGAGCCCAAGAGTAGAAGTAAAGACAGCGCAAAAAGTACAGTAATTCTATTCTTCATAAAAGTTGGCGAATATAGTTAAATTTATTGTAAATCCTGTTACGATTTAGGGAAACAAAAGGTTACATCCCTACATTCGGAAGGGAGTAGTGGGTCTAAAAATCATGCACTTTTTGTCTTAAATTGAATATGGCGCCTTTTGTCGGGCATTTTTGGGCTTTGAGTACCTGCTGGTGATGTATTATAGCATCATAAGTCCAGAAAGCAAATTCGCCTAACACGGGGGCTATCAACCAAATTAAAAAACTCCACCACCCAATAAATACAGAAAGTAAGATTTGGTTAAGAATAACATGGATTGCAAATATGAAGGCCAATGAAGTCATTAACACAGAATCGTAGAAATCGATACGGGTTACTTTGGTATCTGCTATTTTTTTAGCAATAAGGTACGGCAGCCCCCAGAAATAGAAACCAGGAATAGAAAACGGTAGTGCTGCGATTAATCGTAAAATCTGAGAACTAGTTAACGGTTTGTTTGCTAATCCATAATCTGAAATTTGATTTTCAACCAAAGCCCGCTCGTAGGTGTTGGTATTCTTTTGAAGCTGCTCGAATTTAGGAGTATCTTGTTTGAATAAATTATTTATTCGGTTACTTACGTTTTGTAATAGGGCTAACTTTTTGCCATTATGAATTACAATAGGAAGGGGAGGTAATTTTTCCGAATTGCAATAGTAGTTGATTTGCTGATCTACTAATTCATCACATTCTGGGTGGTTTACGACGACAAAATTCTCTGCTATTCGATGTGCCAATTCTTTCGAAAAAGTGCGATAGGCGTGTTGTTGATGCGCCGTAAAGTCGGAAAGATAGTCTTTTAAAAAGAGAGGTTTTGAAATGGAACAAATAACCGACTTTCGAAAATTCTTCTTGTGTGTATAGGTCATGCCCGAAGCATAAAGTTGAATGTCTAAATCATTTTCAAGGGCAATTTGCATAAAAATTTTTGCAGTGCCTTTTCTTAGAGGGTGCAAGCGTCTGTCCAATGAACTCATCCCTTCACTGAATATTAAAACGATTCCGTTTTTTTTAAGTATAGCCGATAACATTTCTATCGTCTTGAAATTCTTCGATAAGTTTTCAAATCCTTCTTCCAACCGAAACACGGGTTTTATATGCAGCGCGGTAAGAAACCAGCTGGCCACCGGGTTTTTAAATAAGTCGCCTCGAGCGGTGTAATAGATTGGTTTATGTAACATACTCCCTATTAAGCATGGATCCATAAAAGCTCCAGGATGATTACAGGCAATAACGACCGGTTTATTATACGGTATATATTTTAAATTGGTTACATGAATATGCTTAAAATAAATACGAAATGTAACGTGTTGTAGAAGCCCGATAAAAAGATAAAGCATAAATTAACTACCCAATGGTAGGCAATAATAAAACATTTTATTGGAAACGGTTGTCCACTCCTTCAAAATCTCAAGTACGTGACGTGGTATTGAATCGTGAGGAATAGTACACTCAAATTCCTCCGAAATGCTGATTCATTTCATCAAGTAATATATTTATCTCTTCCAGGATAATAGTTTTTACCAAACGATTACGATATTGCTTAATACCATCAATGCCGCGAAAATAATTGGTATAGTGCTGGCGCATTTCGAGCAGTCCAAGAACTTCTCCTTTCCATTTTACTGAAAAGGCAACATGACGTTTACAGATTTCAATACGTTCTTCAAAGGTAGGGGGTGGATGTGTTTCACCTGTTTTTACAAAGTGCTTTACTTCTCGAAAAAACCAGGGGTTCCCAATACTCGCACGACCAATCATGATGCCATCCACGCCATATTTATTTTTATATTCGATCGCCTTCTCCGGGCTGTCGATATCACCATTTCCAAAAACAGGAATATGCATACGCGGATTCTCTTTTATTTTTGCAATGAGTGTCCAATCTGCGTGGCCTTTATACATTTGACTTCGTGTTCGACCATGTATGGTGATGGCTTGAATACCTACATCTTGCAACCGTTCGGCTACTTCAACAACATTTTTCGTTTGTTCATCCCACCCTAATCGAGTTTTAACAGTTACCGGTAAAGAAGTCGATTTCACCACTTCCGAGGTGATTTTTATCATTCGTGGCAGGTCGCGAAGAATGCCAGCACCAGCTCCTTTGCAGGCAATTTTTTTTACCGGACATCCATAATTGATATCTATTAAATCAGGCTTTGCCGTAGCCGCGATTTCAGCGGCTTTACTCATACTATCCTCATCGCCACCAAAAATTTGAATTCCTATGGGTCTTTCGTAATCGAAGATGTCTAATTTTTTAAGACAGCCATCAATATCTCTTATCAAGCCATCGCTGCTAATAAATTCGGTGTACATCAAATCGGCTCCCATCTCTTTGCATAAAATACGAAATGGTGGGTCGCTCACATCCTCCATGGGTGCGAGAAGTAGAGGGAAGTCGGGGAGTTGTATGGTGCCTATAGAAATCAAAATTGAACTAGAATTTGAGCAGGAATATGGTGAAATTTATTCCGTTATCTCTTTTTGAGTTTCCTTAATTTTTGTATATCCACCATAAACATTTCTTATATTATGAAAGCCATGTTGCTTAAAAATACTCGCCGCAATCATACTCCGATATCCACCGGCGCAATGGATATAATAGGGCTTCTCTGGGTCGATATGAGGTAGTGATGCCTTTAAGTTTTCTAAAGAAAAATGCTGTGCCTGAGGTAAATGTCCGCTTTCCCATTCATTGGGTTTACGCACATCAATAATTTGAATGTCTTGATCAAATTTTGCGTCTATTAAAAGTTCCTCCGGCTCAATACTTACCACCATGTCATAAGGCTTGCCCGCCTTTTTCCATGCTTCGAAACCTCCATCAAGATATCCAATAATCGTATCAAAACCGGTACGTGTTAACCGTATAATCGATTCGTGTTCTGTACCCGTTTCACAAACTAAAAGGATCGGTTTTTTTAAATCTATTAATGTTGCAGCCCAGATGGCATATTGCCCACTCAAGCCGATATTCATTGCTTTTGGAACAAATCCGAGTTCAAAATCATCTGGTTTTCGGCTGTCAATTAGTGTCGCACCGTTTATTATTTCTTTCTCAAAAGCTTCCACTGATAAGGCTTTAAGGCCTTGTTGCAGCACCGTGTCAAAGGAAGTATAACCCGACTTATTGAGTTTTACATTCTCGGCAAAATACCCTGGAGGAGTATTCATGCCATCCGTCACTTCTTTAATAAAGTCCTCAAGACTCATTTCCTGTAATGCATAATTCATTTCCTTTTGAATACCAATGGTACTCAGGCGTTCAGACCCTAGTTTTTTGCCACAACTGCTTCCGGCACCATGGGCAGGGTAAACAATGACATCATCGGCTAAGGTTTTAATTTTGGTGTTCAAGGAGTGGTATAGACGAGTACTCATTTCCTCGCTTGAGAATTTTCCATCCAAGAGGTCGGGACGGCCAACATCACCAATAAATAGCGTATCACCTGTGAATACAGAATGGTCTTTTCCTTTTTCATCACGAAGCAGATAGCAGGTACTCTCGGGGGTATGACCAGGGGTATGTAATGCCACCAAACAGATGTCACCAAGTGTAAAGAGTTCATTGTCTTTTGCGATATATACACCCTCTGTTGGCTCTGTTTCGGGGCCAAATACGATGGGTGTATTCGCTGCTTTAGCAAGGTCGAAATGTCCACTCACAAAATCGGCATGAAAATGCGTTTCAAAAACATACTTAATTGTTGCTTTACGCTCTTCAGCTATCCTAAGATACGACGGGTAGTCGCGAATGGGGTCGATGACGGCTGCTATGCCATTGCTTTCTATATAATAGGATGCCTGAGCAAGACAACCCGTATATATTTGTTCGATATACATTTTTTTAATTATAGGATATTTAAAAGGAATCGCGAAGGTACATTTTAATTGGAAATTTAGAAAGAGGTCTTCACGCTATTGTTTTGCCTGTTCGCATTTTTAGGCTTAGAAATACTCTTCTAAATTACCAAAATAGATTTCATCCCAGCCTTCTGTAATTTCACGATAGGCTTCATCGGGGATATTGGTGTGGTTTAGTTCTACTGAAGTACCTTCTTTATGTTCGTGGAGTTTTAAGGTAACGATAGAAGGTGTTTCTTCCTCCCCAAAATACCATTGTTGAACTACTTTTTTGTTTTCAATAAACTCCATATTTTTACCCGTAATACTGCCGCCAAACATCGAAAATTCGCTGCCGGGTTCGGTGCTCATCACCGCTTCTTCATTGGTCCACAAGGTTATGGTGAAAGAATTGGTAAGAGCCATGTAAACTTCGATAGGGGTTGCCCGAAGGATGTAATATTTTTTAAAATCTCGCATGATTATACTTTATTGAAGGAAGTTTAACTTTTAAGGAAGAAGCTACAAAGTAAGACAAATTTATTGTTTTTGAAGCAATGAGCTACCCGTTGATAGCATTGCTTATTTCCACTTTCGTGTGAAGTATGCCATACGACGTGGTCATATTTTCGCAAAGGCTATGGTGGCAATGCTTATACTGGTGCCAGCAAGGTTTAGGATTTTATTGGCACAGGCTTCAAGCGTAGCACCAGTGGTAATAACGTCATCAACCAAAAGAATATGTTTGTTGGTTAATTTTTCTGCCGAATTAATTTCAAAAACGTCGCTTACATTTTCCCAGCGCTCCATTCTACTTTTTTGTGTTTGTGTTTCCGTTGCTGTATTTCTAATGACGGAAGTGATATCCAATGGCTTTTTTAATAGATGGGTTAGCCCAATGGCAAACATGGCACTTTGGTTATATCCTCGTTTTTGTTGTTTGCTATAATGTAATGGTATCGGTACGATAGCATCAATAGATTCGAAAGCCCTATCACGTATTAGTTCTTCGGCATACCACTCCCCGATGGCCGTACCCAATTTAGGCGTATTATTGTATTTTAGGGCGTGCAATAAATGCTGTACGGCACTTTCTTTTACAAAATAGAAAAAAGAAGAAGCATGAACCAAGGGAACTCGTCCATTAAAAATTTGTGTTACCGGATTAGAATTATATTTATGAAAGTGCGTTAATGGAAGATTGGTTTTACACGATGTACACAGCCATGTTTCCGTTTTAGCTAAGTCGGACGAACATCCATAGCATATCTTTGGAAATACCGTTTGGTATAAGTCTTTGAACATAAAAGTTTTTATTAAAACGTTGGTTCGTTTTATTGTTACAAATTTACAATAAAATGTTCAGCAGCAAAATTTCAAATTTGGGTATTTTATGAAATTGTTGAATCGGGGTTAATTCATTCCTTCAAAAATAATCGCAGCACCCTGCCCTACGCCAATGCACATCGTTGCTAAGCCGTACTTGCTTCCTCGTTTTTTCATCTCATGCAATAGGGTAGCACTGATACGCGAGCCACTGGCTCCTAAAGGATGCCCAATGGCGATGGAGCCTCCATTTACATTTACCTTCTTTGCATCCAGTCCTAATTCTTTGATGCAGGCAATACTTTGAGAAGCAAACGCCTCATTCAACTCTATTAAATCTAAATCGGATATTTTTAATCCTGCCCGCTGCAATGCTTTTTTTGTAGCATATACCGGGCCTATGCCCATGTACTTTGGCTCTACGCCGGCAATAGCCATGCTCTTAATTTTAGCCATGGGTTTCAAATGGTATTTTTTTACTGTTTCCTCGTTACATAAAATCATGCATGCAGCTCCATCATTAATGCCGCTGCTGTTACCCGCTGTTACGCTTCCATCGGCTACAAAAGCTGGTTTTAATTTAGATAAAATGTCCACACTGGAAGCACGCGGTTGTTCATCAACATCGAAAAGGGTAGATTCTTTTTTCGAAGGAATTTCAACGGCTATTCGTTCACTCTTGAATTTGTTTTGTGCTTCGGCTGCAAAATATTTTTCTTGTGAAGAGGCAGCAAACTCATCTTGCTCGATGCGGCTAACATTCCATCGGTGTGCCACTTGTTCTGCGGTTTCTCCCATGGTAAGGGTGTGGCCTAATTGAATCATTTTTGCATTGGTAAATCGCCAGCCGATAGTGGTATCATGTACATCGGCAATGCGACCAAAAGCATGTTCGTTTTTTGCCATAACAAATGGGGCACGTGTCATACTTTCTACCCCACCGGCAAGATAAATATTACCATCACCACAACCGATGGCACGTGAGGCATCCATCACACTTTGTAATCCCGATGCACATAATCGATTTACTGTTACCCCTCCAATGGTATGCGGCAGCCCCGCTAGTAATACGGCCATTCGTGCTACATTACGATTATCTTCCCCTGCTTGGTTGGCAGCACCGAATACCACATCTTCAATGTCGTTAACATCGATGGATGGGTTTCTCTCTAATATTCTTTTTATCGTTATCGCGGCCAAATCATCGGGGCGAATAGTACTTAAAGTACCGTTAAATTTTCCAACGGGGGTGCGTAAAATATCAACTATATAAACGGTATTCATAGGGTTGTAAGATGTAAGAATTAAAATAGGAGTTCGTTAAACGGGTAATAAATTTTACAAAAGTAGGTTAATTTTAAAATGGGTTTATTGCTTCATTAAAAATAAATTTATTCTTAATGCCACATTTTCTCGTACATCCATATAAAACAAGCTAAAATCGCCGGCATGATAGATAGACGTACGAATGGTATTACTCCCAGGAAATTTCGGTTTGGTTATCCATAATAAACCCTGATGAACCTGGGCGTCACATAGTTGTGGACGCACCTTGGTATAGGATGGAGGAATAACCGCTCCTTTGTTTTTCGATACGGGAACATAGCCTTCATCCAATTTCCAGCTCAACGGATTGGTGCACACCGCATGATTTAAGCCATAGGCATAATAGGTGGGTATATAGTCTCTTCTGAAGGTATTCCAACAAGTAAAACAATTCGTTTGTGCCGAATCTTTGCAAGGCATAATGGTTGGTAGAGAGTCGGTAGGGACTGGCATTCCAACTAGATAAGCGACGACTAATTTTTGCTGTAACGATTTGTTCATAAAAAATTCTTGAAGCAGGCGTACGGCATGAACGGTGCCCTGGCTATGAGACGCAATAACGATGGGGCGGTTTTTGTTATAGTGTTCTAAATAGTATTCAAAAGCGGCTTTCACATCTTCGTAGGCTAACTCGAGGGCTTGTTTTTTATCCTCAAGGGATGGGGTTAGAAATACGCTATAGTGTGCTTGTCGGTAGTATGGAGCGTAAATTTTACATGAACCATTAAACAGGGATGCCTGGTATAGAATGCTCGATTCTTCGGTTTTCCTGTTTAGTTTTTGATTGCTAATATCGGCGTTCCATAGGTAGCTATCGGTAGGCTTATCGGTATAAGTAGTAGGGTAGATAAAAAAAACATCCGCTTGGGCATCGGTCTGGTTGTCTGTTAGTTTAGACGGGGCCTTGTCGGCATAATCTTTTTTATCTGGTAATGCTGCCCAAGAGGTCGGTTTGGCATAATTAGGAACAGGTGGGTTATTTGTGCCGTCGAAATGCGTTTTAATGAGGTACGACTGGGCAATTGAACTCCATGCAATAGATAAAATAAAGCTCAGTAGCAAACCTCTAAAAATTTTCATTGGTTGAAAGGTATAAAATGGAAACGCTATTTCTTTTTATAGATGGGTACGGTACTACATGGCTCGCCATACATGATGCTTTTAACATATGGCGTTAGGATGCGGGTAATTTCAACATACGCTGCTGTAGGAATTGCAATTTCTCCACAACCTTTGATCACTACCCGTTGGTCGATATAGTCGGCGGGGTTAATTTTATTTAAGGCGATAAGAATCATCGCATTATCCATTTCAGCCAAGGAGCCGAAGTAAACGAAATTTGCCACGGGCTGTAGTTTATTTGCCAAAAGCATAAAGGCCCAGGTAGGTACAATAGCATCGACACTACAAATAATGGAAACGTTTTTATCACGGTACTGTTCCCAGTCGTGCTCAGCAATAAAAGTACGAAAATCTTTCTCCCGCAAAATCAAACCTTGGAAAAGGCATTGCAGCATATCAAATGTGGAGCGCTCATGCTTGTCGTATAAATCTTCCAGATGGAAAGAAATTAGACTGCTCTGTGTTACTTTATTAATTATTAAATCTTCCATTACATTGAACTAATTAATCAATTATTTCCTAAAAGTTCTCCATCCACTGTGGCATTCACATACTTGCGCCATTTTTCAATAACCATTTTCATGTCTTGGGGCAATTCACTTTCGAAGTAAACATCTTCTCCCGTGCCGGGGTGTTTAAATCCAAGCGATTTGGCATGTAGTGCCTGGCGTGAGCAGATAGCAAAACAATTATCTACAAATTGCTTATATTTACTAAAAGTAGTTCCTTTTAATACAGATGAACCTCCGTAGGTTTCATCATTAAATAAGGGGTGGCCGGCATATCGCAGATGCGCACGAATTTGATGCGTACGTCCTGTTTCAAGCTGGCACTCAATAAGTGTTACATAGTGGAACCGTTCGATAACTTTATAATGTGTGATGGCTGTTTTCCCAAAGGTTTCATCCTCCATCGCAATCATGGTAACCGGATCCGAGGGGTTTCGTCCAATATTCGCATTGATGGTTCCTTCGTTTTCGGTAAAGTCGCCCCAAACTAATGCCCAATATTTCCGTTGAATCGTATGGTAGAAAAATTGCTTTTGTAAGGAGGCCATCGCTTTTTCATTTTTTGCGACGACAAGCAATCCGGTAGTGTATTTATCGATACGATGTACGAGTCCGGGCCGGCCTTCACCGTTTGCAATATTGGGGAGGTTGGCGTAACGGAATGCCAGCGCATTGACTAAGGTGCCATTATGGGTAGCCACACCGGGATGTACCGTCATACCGGCTGCTTTGTTTACAAGAAGCACATCATCATCTTCGTATTCAATTTGGAGTGGAATATCTTCGGGAATAAGTTCTGTATTTATGGGAGGACGTGAATAAAATACGGTAATGACATCGCAAGGTTTCACCTTGTAATTTACCTCAACAGCCAGTTCATTTACTTTTACCATGCCCATTTTTGCTGCATGGTATATTCGGGTACGACTAATATTGGAGAGTTTGCTGGTTAAAAATTTGTCGATACGAATACTCTCTTGCCCTTTATCTACTATAATTTTGTGTATCTCATAGGCATCCGGCGAAGGGGTGTTTTCATCCATTTCCTCTACTTCTTCATTGTTATTTCGTGCCATTCGATGTTCGAGTTCCTTTATTTTAACTGCATGCAAATTTAGTCAATAAAATGCAATTGCTATTGAAACGAAATACGTAGCTATTTCTTTCTATAAATTTTCATCCAATTTTGAGTTGCCACTTCTCCATTAATCCTCGTTATCTTTGCACCTATGATTTTATCGATGACAGGCTACGGACAAGCCATTACAGAATTTGAGCGTTTTACCATTAAAACCGATATCCGCTCAGTAAATGGGAAAGCGCTCGACATCAACCTTCGTATGCCTCGGGAGCTTTATAATAAAGAGTTTCTATTACGCAATGAAATAACCAAGAAGGTGGTGCGAGGCAGCGTTAATGTTAATATTAATATTGAATACAAAGATGTTGCATTGAGTGCACGGAAAATCAATAAGGAATTGGCTTTGTCTTATTTGAAGGAGTTGTCGCAGATTGCCAATATCATGGCATTGCCCAACGAAAACTTAATGCAAAATGTATTGCTCTTGCCAGAGGTAATGAA
Source organism: Bacteroidota bacterium (assembly GCA_947507965.1). Classification (GTDB taxonomy): domain Bacteria; phylum Bacteroidota; class Bacteroidia; order UKL13-3; family UKL13-3; genus CAINMV01. The sequence goes on along the minus strand of CANNQU010000001.1, from coordinate 21,164 downwards.
GTCGATCAATGAAGAGATCAATGAGGGTGATTTTAATTGTGTACTTCAAAGTGTTTCTGAGGCGTTGCAACATTTCATCGCATTTAGAAGCCAGGAAGGTGCTTCGTTAGAGAACGTATTTTCGCAGAGTGTAAAAAACATTTCTGCTTTGGTGGATGAAATTGAAACCCTTGAAGGGCGACGTATGGAAAGCATTCGCGAACGATTAACAAAAGATCTTACAGACTTAAAGACCCGGATTAAAGTGGATGAAAACCGTTTTGAGCAAGAACTAATTTATTATATCGAACGGTTGGACATTGCGGAAGAAAAAGTACGACTTCGCAATCATTGTAATTATTTCTCGGAGGTAATGATGGAAGAAAATTGTGGGAGAAAACTAAATTTCGTTTCTCAGGAAATGGGCCGTGAAATTAATACGATGGGAAGCAAGGCCAATGACGCGAAAATACAGCAACTGGTTGTGTTAATGAAGGATGAACTGGAGAAAATTAAGGAACAGTGTTTAAATGTACTCTAATAATGGTTACGTAGTGCCTGCTTTCTGAGGCATAAAAACCAAACGTAGTTAGCGTTAATTTATTTCTTAATAAGTTTCAATTACTTTTATCAGCTCTCTTAAATAAATTTGTTTCTGGGCTTCTCTACGTGTTTTTCCGAAGTTGGTATAATATTGATGTGCATTTAAAAAACCAACCTGTATTTTGTTCCATTGTTGTTCATCTTTCACTTGGTGAAAAAACTTCAACTCAGAGAATAAAGTGTCTCCAATTTCATAGAAGTCATCTCGTCCCAGATAATCGAGGTCGGCATCACACAATATCTCCTCTAAAATAGTTTTTGGGCTTTGTGGGATTTTTGTGGCCATAATCATACCACAGATAATTTCGATATTTTCAAGTGAAAAATCAAAGCCAGGCAGTGTTTTTCGTGCCAGTTCGCATCCCGATTCTTCGTGGTGTTGATAATCGATCGTAAAGCCGGAGTCGTGATAGAGGGAAGCGGTCTTTAATAAATCCAGGTCGTTTTCCGATTCTATACCTTCCTCTTTGGCAATCATTACCGAGGTGTTATATACATTTCGGGTATGATGTAAGCCATGATAAAAGAGATGGCCTGGAAGTTCGTTCTCCATCTTTTTAAGAATGAATTTTTGGGCAGCAATAACATTCATAATTGTAGTCAGGTTTTTATTTTAAAGTTGTTAAGCAAAATTAGCAATCGATAAGCCATCTTTACTACGCATGATATCCATAGGATTAATACACATCACCGGGATTTCGGCATCGTTGGCAATAATGGCCTGCTCTGGGGCTCCTAAAACATACTCACTAATGCCTTTATCCATGGTGGTCATCACCACAATTAAATCGGCATTTACATTCTTTGACAACGTAACGGTTTCTTTTGAAAAGCCCTGGTTGTTTTTTGAAAGTTCGTGAAAGTCGTATTCCAAATTATTGTTTGCGAGATAGCTTTTTGCATAAGAAATGTTGTTTTTTAAAGCTTTAGCGGTAAACTCATCGCCTTCATAATCGGACATCAGATGGAATTTAGAGTTAAATAATTCGGCGATATAAACGGCCCAATCTAACTTTTGTTTGGATTCTTTGGAGAAATCCATTGGAAGTACGATATTTTTGTATCCATCCTGTTTTGAAGGTGGCGCTTGTACCACTACGTAAGGAACATTGCTATTGGTAATAACCTTTAAGGCATAACTGCCAATTAACTTCTGAATGCCTTTTACTCCATGCGTACCCATCACCACCAAAGTGGCCTTAACAATTTCTGCAATTTCACCTATTTTTTCAAGATAATTGCCAGCAACAATTATTGTTTTGGTTTCAATCCCGCTGGCGATATGATTTTTTTCGGCAACGACGTCGAGTTTATCCTGTGCTATCACTTTATCCTTATCCGTTTTTACAACATGGGTAATCGTAACCGGCTTGTTCAGTGCCTTAGCTAATTTGTTGGCATGTAACAAAGCATTATCCGCTACAGGTGTAAAGTCATAAGGAACTAAAATTGTAAGGGTTTGCGTTAAATCTTTCATATACGTGGTCGGTTAGTGTTTGTTTGATTTTTTCAAAAGTAAATCTTTTTGGATATTATTCAAATATTTTTCTTCATCGGTTCTTCATGGTCATTACGTCACTAAAAGAAATCAAGCAAACAATTTTGAACGGTATCTCTACAAACATAAATAAAAAAAGTATTCAAATTATATAATGCGTGATTTTTAGTAGTAATGGTTTATTTTTGCCATGTAATGACGTTGACAGTAATAAAACACCTATTGGTAAAGGAGTTTACCTTGGAATGGCGTAATCGTTATGCCTTTAATGGTATTGTAGTGTATACCTTAATTACCGTATTTACCGCTTTCTTGGCATTTAAGGAAGTGTCACCACAAACGTGGAATGCCTTATTTTGGGTTATTCTTTTGTTTGCTGCTATTATTACGGTAAGTAAGAGTTTTATGCAAGAGGCTCGAGGAAGGCAGTTATATTACTATACGATGGCATCACCCGTGGCGGTAATTGTGTCAAAAATACTATATAATATATTGTTTATGTTTTTTGTGAGTTTGTTATGTTATGCCACCTATAGCTTGTTTCTTGGAAATCCAGTGGCTCAAAAAAGTTATTTTTTGGTTGCCCTTGCTTTAGGAAGTGTAAGTATGGGAGCTTCATTCACGTTACTCTCGGCATTAGCATCCAAAACCAATAGCGGGGCATTATTGATGCCTGTGTTGAGCATACCGATCATATTTCCTTGCATCATGGTTCTTATTAAGTTGAGCAAGGGTGCCGTCGACGGCTTGGATGCGGTGGTGATTTTGCCCAATGTTTTGGTGCTTTTAGCCTTGTGTGTGATGCTTATCGTACTTGCAATTATTCTTTTTCCCCTGCTATGGAAAGAATAAAAAGAAGGCGGATGTAAGTGGTTGAGACTAAAGCGTAATTTTTGTTTCTAAACGCACCTGTCCATCGGCAACCAATCGAATATAATAATAACTGTCGGTATAAACGGAGGCATCAAATTCATATTTTTGCTTATGAGCGCCTGGGGCTTCTCCGTCTTTTTTGTATAACTCACGCACCAATACATTATTTTTATCAAACATGCCAACCAATATATTTCTCGGCTTGGCAAAACTAAATTCAAATTCGCCTCCCAGCGTAACCTTCTTGGTGTAAGTTGGAGTATAGTAGTTTCGCTTATAGTCGTCGGCAGATGGGGGCGGAGGGATTTTCTTTCCAGTGAGTTTTGATATTAGTTGTTGGAACTTTTTAACCGCTATCGTATCATACCCCGAAATAGCATCTAATGCTGAGTTTTCGGCAACACACCATACGGCTTGCTGCCCTTCACTGTTATGATAGTTGTTCTGGGTAATCATATCGGTTACTGATTTCATTACTCCGTTGGCATCTTTTGATAGTTTATAGGTAACCCGGTTTTCTCCAGGGGCTCGGTCGTGAGGTTCTGTGCACATGGCATAGATAGGTACTGTTTTACTTTCATGCGGATTAATGGTCACAAAAATATTTTCTGTGACAATCAAATTTTGATAGGCACTATCCTCGGGATTTACCTGAGTTCCATTGTCGATTTTTATGGTAAGTAATTTCGCCGATGTGTTATTTATTTTTGCTACCAAGCATTTGCTATAATGAGTATAGCCCTTGTTGTTTTCAAAAACGCATTTTATGTAACCCTTTTCAAGGGCTTGCTTCAACGTTAATTCCTCTACTTCCGGTTTGGTTTTAAATGCATATAGTACCGGTAGAATGGCGATTAAAATTACGATGGCGAAGGCGATTTTACTTTTCATGCTTTGAATTGATTTAACGAGTGGATTTTAATTTTATTGTAAATTTTATTCAAAGAATGTTTTAAAAGTAAATCTAAAAATCACTTATTTTGAAAAATACCCTAAACCCACATCTCTCATGGACATCGAAATCTATCGTGAATATTGTTTAAGCAAGTCTTTTGTCACCGAGGAGTTTCCTTTTGATAGAGAGACGTTGGTTTTTAAAGTGAAGGGTAAGATTTTTGCCCTCTGCGGCATCTCTAATTTTAAAAGTGTGAATTTGAAATGTGATCCGGATCGGGCGGTGGAGCTACGTGAACAGTTTGATGCCGTAATACCGGGTTATCACATGAATAAGAAACACTGGAACACCATCGTTTTTGATGGAAGTATTAGTTGGAAACAAACGAAAGAATGGATCGATCACAGCTATGACTTAGTGGTTAAAAGTTTACCTAAAAAAGACCGTGAAGAGATAAAAAGTCCCATTCGAAATAAATAAACTACTAATTTCAATGCACTGATGGGCTTAAATTTTAGGTGCTTTAATAGCTTTATCAGGTAATGTTTCAAAACCTTTTTCAACTCGTTTGTATCGCCAATGTTTTGCCGTAGAAAATCACTCCAATCTAAAAAATTAGAAATGGAGTGATTTTTAAAATCAGGGAAATTATAGGTAAGTCGAAAATGAAGAAGTAATTGCTCATCTGATGTATTTATGTTTAGATGCTTAAAAAGCCTTTTATAAATAGCAATCATGGCTTTTTGTTTCTGATTCAGATATTGATTGCTTTGATTTTGTTCATGTTCCCGATGTTTTACCAGTACCTCTGTTAAGTTACCCAATTCAAATAAATTGAGGCTATCAATAAGTAGAGCATAATCTTCCATAGGAGGGGCAGGGAAAGCCGTGCTATAAGTCAAATGATGCTTTTTAAGGCTCTGCGTGCGAATGATGAGCGTTGGGTTGGGAATAGCGCAGTTAAAAAGCAGGCGTGCCGCGATGTTGGGGTGTGTTGTAGCCGGGTGCCAGATATTATTTTTTTTTCCGAAATATTGGAGGGCACCACCACTCATCCCAATATTGGGATTTGAATCCATGAATGAAATCTGCTTTTCAAAACGATGAGGGAGGCAGATATCATCGGCATCCATCCGAATGATGTATTCTGATGTTATCAAACCCAGATATAAATTTAAGGAGGGCGCAATGCCTAGGTTTTTTTCATTGACGAATCGTTTGATTCTGCTATCCGTCTGGCTACTGATAATGGAGTTGGTTTCGTCGGTACTGCCATCATTAATAATCCAAAAGTCGAAATCGTTAAAGTCTTGTGTCAGCACACTATTGATGCATTCCTGCAGGTATGGTGCAGCATTGTAAACGGTCATTAGAACGGTGGCGCGTGGCATATTAATTTTGCTTTACAAGTTGTTCCAGAAAGGTTACAAAAGCAGGGTAAATTATTTTTTCATCATATTTTTTTGAAGCAAGTATTTTAATTCTTTCTTTATTGATGGCTGATAAATGAACTTGAAGAAGAGGAATCTTTAGGTGTCTATTATTTAAAATGAGGCCATCCATTTCCTGGATAAGCGTTGCAGATTCACCTTCGATATCAAGTCCCAAGACCGGCAGCCCACAAGCCCAATAATAAAACAATTTGTTCGGCAGTTTGATTTCTTTGTACCGGTCGTTAATAAATAATCCAAAATCGTTATTGGCCAAAGTTTGGTAGAGGTTTTCGTGGTATAAGCTTCCTTTATATTGAATTAATGGGTGTTGTTTAATTCGCTCATCTTCACAGGTTCCAATGTATGTTACTTGCAGGTTTTCGTGTTGATTGGTATTTAAAAACTCCAAAAGGGGCTGATGCGAAGAGATATTACCCATATAAACCAAGCGAAGTTTATCGGAGCCCTTGCCGGCAATTCCCGATAGGTTTTGTTGCATTTCTTGTACGGGAGCGCCTAGATAAAATACGGCCTTTGTTTTATTTGGAGTGTCGGGCAAATAGCCTGCTGCCACCGAAGTAACAGCATTTGCCATGGTTATGTTATGTATTCGAACCAGTTGAAGAGGCAGTGCATTACAGGATAATTGGTAGGCTATGGGACTTAAATATTCGAATGCCTTGGGCCAATTATCTTGAATGTCTAATACGGATTTGATTTTGTTTTTTCTGCAAAACTTTAAGATGTAATTGCACCAATGAAGTGGAGGAGAAGCGCATAAGACAAGGTCGATTGATTTTTTAGCATGAATTTGAGCGATTGTTTTTTTTGCTTGTAAGGCCAATAAAAAATGGTCTAATAGTCTTGCAAGGCTAATGTTTTTAGTGTACCCAGGCGACTTAACTTTCGTGTATTTTATTCCCTCTGTTTCCTCCTCTTTTTCACTTCGAAAAGTTTTTGAGGCATGTGAAAAGCGTGAGGTAAGAAAATGTACTTCATGACCATGCGCTTTCAAAGCCATGGATAGATGATAATATCGCCCCACCGAAATTCCATCAGATGGAATGGGGTCGAAGGCGGTAGCGATGACAATATGCATAGCTGCAAATATAGTGGTCGATGGTAGGTTCGAAAGAAAACGAATACAATAGTATGGCAAAAGGAAGGTTTAAACGAAATGGCAATAATTTTATTGGGCTAATTTTCAAGCAGTTATAAATTATTATAGTACTATGTATTGCATAGTATTGTAATTTTATAGTATCTTTGTATCCTAATAAAAGCAGTGAAAATAGCAATTTGATATATTAATTATTTACCTTGTAATACATAGTAGCATGTTATGGATATAGAAAACTCAAAAGCGCAAATGCGAAAAGGAATTTTGGAATACTGCATACTTTCCATCATCTCCCGAGAAGAAATTTATGCATCGGATATTTTGGATGTTTTAAAACAGGCCAAATTAATTGTGGTGGAAGGCACGTTGTACCCTTTACTCACCCGATTAAAAAATGATGGATTGCTCGATTATTCCTGGCAAGAAAGCACCATGGGCCCACCGCGTAAATACTATACGCTTACCAAAGACGGCCGCACCTTCCTAAAAGCACTCGATGCCACTTGGGATGAACTTTTATCGAGTGTACAAAAGGCAACCCATCGTTAAGTTAAAATCAATTCACTAAAAAACACACCATTAATCATGAACAAAGTAATCAGTATAAACATCGGAGGTAGTATTTTCCAGGTGGAGGAACAGGCCTACGAAAAGCTCAATTCGTATTTAAATGAATTGAAAAAGTATTTCAGTAATACACAGGAAGGAGCAGAAATTGTGACGGACATTGAAAATCGAATTGCCGAACTATTGCGCTCCAAAATTACCCCTTTAAAGGCCGCTATTAGCATGGATGATGTGAATGCCGTGACGGCTTCCATGGGGGCGCCAAAGGATTTTGCTACAGAGGAGGAGACCCATGAGGACGAAAAAAAAGTTTATAATAATGACGCAAGTACAAAAAGCAATCATTCCGCAGGGGACGAGAGAAGCCGCGTATTTCGTGATCCGGACGCAAGAATTGTGGGTGGTGTTTGCAGTGGTTTGGGGCATTACTTTAAAATAGATCCACTTTGGATTCGGATATTTTTTGTACTTGTTTCGATCACCGTTTTGAAGGCTCTCTTTTTTGGTATGTCGCCAGTGCTGGTATATATTATTTTATGGGCTATAATACCCGAAGCAAAAACTACAGCAGAGAAATTACAGATGAGGAAAGAACAAATTAATATTGATAATATTCAGAAATCGGTACAAACCGAGTTTAATAAAGTAAAGGAAACATTGGAGAGCAAAGACTTTCAGAAGAAGGCTACCAGCCTTGCTCGCAAGTTAGCCGATTTTATTCGGATGATTATCATGGGAGTCCTTCAATTGGCTCGAAGACTAGCGAAATTCTTTTTTGTGTTCTTGGGCGTTATTGCACTTCTTATTGCTTTTTCTGCTCTCACCGGGAATATTCTATACCATGATTCTACTTACTTTCACGGTGGCAATCTGTTTCATTTCTTTGAGAATCGCAACGATAAGCTTCTGGCTCAAGCAAGTGTTTTCTTTGGTTCGCTTGCCGCAGGGTTTATGCTCCTCATGTTTGCTCAACTGGTGTCGAGAAATAAGCTATCTCCGAAAGCTGGATTGGTATTTAAAACGGCTACCATCATCATTAATATTATTGCTTTTGTGTTGTTGGTATCGGTTGTCTCTAAAGTTACCAGGTATTTTTCATCGGGTCAGAAAGTGGAGAATGTAATGGTGCTCGACAGTACGCGCCATCATTTTTATTTACGCAACATCGCGCCCGATTTTTATGTTAATTCATATGAAGGGTTTCATTTGGATTATTTTTTAGAGGATTCTCTTAAAATTAATGAGGTGAAGATACTCATTAAGGCTAGTGATGGCGCAAGTGGTAGCGTAATTGAAACGCGAAGCTCCAGAGGGCAAAATAAGGAGATGGCAAAATTAAACGCCTCAAATATTTTAGCATTGTCATCGGTGAATGATAGTGTGATTAATTTATCATCTTCCTTTTCATTGTTAAATAATCAAGTATATCGCAATCAGGAGTTATTATATTCGATTAGTTTACCCATTGGCTCAAAATTTACCATTGAAGAAGGAATTTATGCCAATATCTCCATCGCTTCCAAAAACGGTGATGTTTATGCTCATGCCGGGAATACGTATCGTGTAACAGAAAATGGAATTGAATGTGATGATTGCACAAAAACGTATGGATCCGAGGGTGTAAACACGTCATCTTATCCTTTGAATATTTCGTTGAACGGACATGAATTTAAGAAAGTTGATGTATCGTCGTCCATCAATCTTAAGATCGTTCGAGGCAACAACTTTGTTATTAAAGCCCGCGGAACCAATAATTTGGATGATTTAGACATTGATTTTGATGGTGATGAAGTAAGTATATCAGATAACCGAAGCTGGAATTTTATTTTAGGCCATACCAAAAGTTTGGAAGTTATTGTAGTAATGCCTGCACTCTCTGAATTGCAAGCATCCGGAAGTGCCGATGTGTTTGTTGATGGGTTTAATGAAGAGGAGCTAAAAATTGAATTGAGTGGCGCGTCTTCTTGTAATACGAATTTTGAAGTTCGCCGTCTCGCGATAGATATGGGTGGTGCTTCACGTTTACATCTCGATGGTAAAGTGTTCATATGCAATGCGAGCATAAGTGGTGCCTCAAAACTGCATGCACTGGGTGTTGCCATAGGTGATGTTACCGTTGACTTGTCGGGGGCTAGTTTTGCTGAAGTAAATTGTACCGATAAATTAAATGTAGAAGCAAGTGGGGCTTCTACATTTAAATATCAAGGCGCGGTAAAAGAAATTGTTTCCAAAAACAGTGGAGCAAGTCGTGTGGAAAGGATGGACTAATAACGTAAGGTCGAAAAAACGCCTGGGTTTAATAAAAAATGCGCAACGAATCATTGCGCATTTTTTATTAAAAAAGTGTTTCAACTATTGAGCCACCACCACCTTCGGCGCTGCGGCTAAAATATCGGAAGTTACCCCATCGGCATACTTCGCAAAATTGTCGATAAAGCGCTTTGCTAAATCGTTGGCCTTCACATCATACTGGGCTTTGTCGGCCCAGGTATTGCGAGGGTTTAATATTTCGGTGGGCACGTTAGGGCAGCTCTGGGGCATTTGAATGCCAAAGATAGGATGTGTATCATAACCTACCTCGTTTAGTTGTCCGTTTAAAGCTGCTGTGATCATGGCACGAGTGAAACTTAATTTCATTCGAGAGCCTGTACCATAGGCACCACCACTCCAACCGGTGTTAATTAAATAGACGTTAATATCAGGATTGTTTTTTAAGTTTTCACCTAATAGCTTTGCATATTTTCCAGGATGTAAAGGTAAGAATGCTCTGCCAAAACAGGCGCTAAAGGTAGCTTGTGGCTCGGTAACACCCGCTTCTGTGCCAGCCACTTTAGCGGTATATCCACTGATGAAATAGTACATTGCCTGCTCCACCGTAAGTTTACTGATAGGAGGTAATACCCCAAAAGCATCGGCCGTTAAAAAGAAGATATTTTTAGGGTTTTTTCCTACCGATGGGCTTACAAAATTCTTTAAATTTTCGAGTGGATAAGCACAGCGGGTATTTTCGGTTTTTGAAATGTTGGCATAGTCCACTTTGTTTGTTCCTGGAAAAAATTCAATGTTTTCAACTAATGCTCCGGCCTTGATAGCATGAAAAATCTCCGGTTCTTTTTCTTCTGTTAAATCAATGCATTTCGCATAACATCCACCTTCAAAATTAAAGATGGTATTATCGTGAGCCCAACCATGCTCATCATCACCAATGAGTGGACGATTGGGGTCGGCGCTTAAGGTTGTTTTGCCGGTACCGCTTAATCCAAAAAATATGGCGGTATCGCCAGCAGCCCCTATGTTAGCGCTACAATGCATGCTTAATACATTTTTATCTTGAGGAAGGATATAATTCAATACGGTAAAGATTCCCTTTTTTATTTCTCCGGTATAGCCGGTACCACCAATCAGGATCATTTTTTTAGTGAAATCGATGGCGGCGAAGTTATGCTGCCGAATTCCATCGGCGGCACCTTGTGCCATAAAGGACGGAAGATTAAAAATTACCCAATCATGAACCATGTTTTTGCTTTCTTCAGCCGAAGGACGGATGAATAGATTATTTGCAAAAAGATTGTGAAATGGGCGTTCGGTGATTACTTTTATATTGATGTTATAGTTAGGATCGGCACAGGCTTTGGCATCACGGGCAAAAAGTTCTTTTCCTTCAACAAAGGCGAGCATCTTATTAAACAAGGCGTCAAATTTCTCAGCGCTCAACGGAATATTTATATCTCCCCAGTTTACGGTGTTTTCGGTGATACTGTCTTTCACCGTGAATTTATCTTTTGGGGAGCGTCCTGTAAATTCACCGGTATCGCCTGCGATGGCACCCGTGTCGGTAAGGTCGCCTTCTCCGCGTGCTATAATATGTTCTACTAATTGGGCAGGGGTAAGGTTTTGGTGCACCTGAGCAGCAGCGCTAATAATTTTTTCAATGATTTGTGAAGTAGCCATTGGTTGTATTTGATTAGATTATAACCGCAAAAATAAAAAAAAGATAAAGCATTAGTACTATTTATTTAACAATTGTGTATATGATACCAGCTATTGGGCTCGATGCTCCGGTTTTCCGTCTGTTCATGAGGGTGTTGGTGGTTGCTGATGAGTGGTGTTTTTTCGTGTTGGTTTTTGAGATCCTTCCTTCGTCTGATGATAGGTTGTATTTACTAAAAATATTTCAGCCTTAGGCATACATTATCCCTAATAATAGGTATTGTATTGTCATCCAGTCGAGGGAAGGATCGGTGATATGTTGCCGTTGTGAATTGCTTTCAACTTGTATCTTTGACATCTTAAATTCAAACGGCAAAGGATTCGATCCGAGCGTCATCTTTGCTTTGGTTACCCTATCGGGTAGGCCACCAACAATACTATACACTTTTTGAATTAACCACGGATTATGTAGAAAATATGTCTTTTTATTCGAATGGTTATCCATATAGCTTTGTCTCAACTCAAAAAGCAGGAAATGATACTGGTAAACAAAATTAATAATATGGTGGATTTGGAAGAAGCATTTGCCATACGTAAACAAGTTTTTGTGATAGAACAACAATGTCCTGAGGAGGAAGAATACGAGCATGATGAGGTGAGCATCCACTATCTGGCGACAGTAAATGGCGAATCGGCAGGTACTGCCCGATGGCGTTTAACGGAGAATGGTGTAAAGTTAGAGCGTTTTGCTGTGCTACAACAATTTAGAAAGCAAGGTGTTGCTTCTGCTTTGGTGGAAAGCATTTTAGATGAGCTGCTCCTCCAACCCTATAAAACAATATACCTCCATTCACAGGTTCATGCGATGCCTCTTTATGAAAAATTTGGCTTTACAAAGCTTGGTGCCCTCTTCTACGAAGCCAATATCCCACATTATAAAATGGAATATGTGAGGCCATCATGAATTTTCTTCCACCGGAAATAGAACGTTATGCTGAAATGCATACCGAGACGGAACCATTACTGTTACAGGAGCTCGATAGGGAAACAAACATGAATGTACTAATGCCTCGAATGCTCAGCGGAAAAATGCAAGGGCGCGTGTTGAGTTTCATAAGCAAATTGCTTCGGCCAAAGTATATCTTAGAGATCGGAACCTATACCGGCTACTCGGCATTATGCCTGGCCGAAGGAATGGTTGCTGAAGGCGAATTGCATACCATCGACAATAATGAAGAATTAAATGAAATAGCCAAAAGATATTTTAAGAAGTCGGCCTACGCCGATCATATTTTAAAACATACCGGAAATGCCTTAGAAATAATACCCACGTTAAACCGTTTGTGGGATTTGGTGTTTATTGACGCTGATAAAGGGAACTATCTAAATTACTACGGTATGGTAATTGACCGTGTGCGTTCAGGAGGTGTTATCCTCACCGATAATGTACTCTGGAGTGGTAAGGTAACGGCCTCTACTATAGCTGATAATGACAAAGATACGATTGCCATCCAAAACTTCAATACCTTCATATTCAATGATCAAAGAATCGAGAAATTACTCCTGCCCGTGCGTGATGGTATCTATTGTGCTATAAAAAAATAGCTGTTAGATATAGGATTTGTCGCAATTATCCTATTTTTTTGTTATACTTTTGTAGTCAATTCCATCCATTTCGTTGTAACAATGCATAAATCTTATAAGTTTTACGTATTATTTGTTGTCTTGTTTTTATTTCGGTTTAGCACCCTTGAAGCAGCCTGCCCGAATGTTACCGCGAATTTTTCTATAACTCAATCGCATAGCTGTGGTATACCTCGTGGCGTTTCCTTGTCCAACATTTCCACCGGGGTTGATAGCGCCATCTCTAAATATTATTGGTATATCAATGGCGTCTTAACCGACTCCTCCATAGGATTGGTCACAAAGTCTAGATTTTTCAATATTCCTGGAACTTATTTCATCAGTCTGGTGGCAAAATCGCCCAACGATACTACCTGCAGAGATTCCACAACGCAGTCGGTATTGGTGACAACGAACAAGCCTCGAATTTTTGATGGAAATTTCACGTTGACGTATTCCCCTCAATGGTTTAATTGCATCACGCAGTTGGGCTCTAACTTAGTGTATCTCTTGCAGCTCAGTGTTGAAGATACGCTTTATGGCTACCGAATTATTTGGGGCGATGGCACCCCTGATTCAACGGGGACGGTATTTTCTCCGAATATTTTCTTCAATCATTCCTATTCCACTTTAGGTAGCTACAATATTAAAATTATTTCCACCTCCGGAGGATGCACCGATACGATTAATGGAATTGTGAATAACGAACGTATCCCGTCGGCCGGTATTATTGGTCCGCCGGTAGGTACCAATAGCGGCTGTTTGCCCTTTGCAGTTCGGTTTGTAAACAACTCATATAATACTTCAGGAAGCACTCGTTTTATTTGGGACTGGGGCGATGGCACGGCCGATACCTTAGGGGCCTCTACCTTCAATGATACCATTTATCATATTTATAAAAGTGCAACGTTTCAAGGTACGTGCGTTAAAACGGTTACTTTAACCTCCAAGAATAATTGTGGGAACTCGATTGCTTCTTGGTCGTCGGTGTTTTTGTATGATAAAGACTTGGCACAGATAGGGGTAGCCGATACGGTTACCTGTTTGCCTAAGGTAGGAAATGCATTTGTGTTTCAAAACAATTCCAATCTTAATTGTGTTCCAGGTACACGACTCTACTATTGGGATTTTGGCGATGGAACCAATACCGGATGGATCCTTCAAAAAACAAACCAAACGCATACCTATAGCCAGCCTGGGAAGTATCGTGTTTTTTTAATTGACAGTAATCCGTGCAAAGCCGATACTTTTTTTCTGAATGTATATGCCGTAACAAACCCCACCGCCGGTATTACATTTTCCAGTAAATTGGGATGTAAGCCATTAACGGTGACATTTACGGATACGGTAACGACCAATTTACTGCTTCGTCGCCGACAATGGGATTTAGCGGACACCTCCAACGGACAATCGCGATATGATACCGCAAGAACGGTTACTCATACGTTTTATCGTGCCGGAATTTATGTGGTGAGATGTGTGGTAACGAACCCTTGTGATACCGTTTCCGCATGGGTTATCATTGAAGTTTATGAAACCCCCGAGGCGAAAATTATGCCCTTGGGAAATGGCTGTGAACCGTTTACAATAACTGCTTTTAATCAGTCCACCAAGGTCTCACCGTATGCTCATTATCTCTGGGATTTTGGCGATGGAACCTCATCTATTTTGGCTAACCCTGCGGCAAAAACCTATAATACGGGTAGCTATACGGTAAAGCTCAAAATTACGGATACTTGTGGTACCGACTCTGACCAGGCCGTAATAATTGTGCATAGTGTAGGGCTCGCTGATTATCGTACGGATACCGTGTGCTTTGGCGACAGTACGCATTTTAACGCCGACTCAACCAAGTTTATAGGTGCGATAATTAATGATGCGTTCGTCTCTTTTTCCTATAAGGACTCCATTACCAATATCGTGTTAGGGTCTTCGTCTACTAGGTATTTCAGTTATAGATTCACCACTTCGGGTTGGAAAAAAATAACACTAACGGCATTTACACAAGGCGGATGCTCCTATAATGTTACAAAAAATGTTTTTGTCAAAGAACGGCCGTCGGTATCGTATTCCTATACCCCATTTCCCAATAATTGCAATGGCCGTTCCATTTCATTTTTCGGCAATAGTGTGGTTAGCCTATCCATTATAACCGGGTATTTATGGGATTTCGGCGACGGCAGTTTCTCTAATTCAAAAGACACCATACACACGTTCGCCTCGCCCGGAACGTATGCCGTAAAGCTCACCGCATTTAATAATTTTGGATGCCCAACGACATATATCGATTCGGTAAGGGTGCGCTATAATCCGAAAGCAAAAATTAAAGTATCCGCCAATTGTTTTGGACAGATAACTTCACTGATTGATTCTTCTTATGTTTTAGGTGGTGATCTGGTAACCCAATGGGCATGGGATTATACAGGAAATGGAAGCTTCGATGTGTTTACCAAAAATACAACCTACTCCTATGGTGCAGCAGGTAGTTATACGGTAATTTTACGGGCTACCACCAACAGAGGTTGTTTGGCTTACGATACAGCACATATTATCATTGACACACTCCCTAATCCTTCCTTTACGATTGATACCAATAGCAAGTGTATGTTTCAGCCTTTTGTGTTTACCAATACCAGTACACGGGCCACTTCCTTTATCTGGAAATGGGGTGATGGAACGGCAAATACAACGGTCATTGGCAATGCCACACAACAACATTCATATCTTACGTTTGGTACCTTTACCGTGAAGCTTCTTGCCTATACCATTCATGGTTGTATGGATTCAACCAGTCTTACGGTTTTGGTAAAGCCCAAGCCTAAAGCATTATTTGCTGTTAATGATACAGCGGTATGTGCTCCCTACAGTTTTCATTTTATAAATCAATCAACCAATAGCAATACGTATCAATGGTATGTGAATGGTATTCTCATGTCAACCAATTCGGTATTACCCGATACCTTGGTGAAAATGGATAA
The DNA here is from genome assembly GCA_947507965.1 of Bacteroidota bacterium. Classification (GTDB taxonomy): domain Bacteria; phylum Bacteroidota; class Bacteroidia; order UKL13-3; family UKL13-3; genus CAINMV01. The sequence goes on along the minus strand of CANNQU010000001.1, from coordinate 5,665 downwards.
TAAACTACTGCAAATCCGTTTGATTGCGGCAAACACCAATCTTTGTTTGCAGGATACGTATAATTTATCGGTACGCACCTTCATTGATCCTATCGCCAATTTCTCTGCTTTTAGTTTGGATAGCTGTAATCCTTTTACGGTGCATTTCGTCAATACCTCTTCGGGCTCTGTAACCTATAAATGGTATTTCAATGATACGAGCTCCATTGATACCAACCGAAACCCTACCCATACCTTCTTTAATAATTCAACGAAAGATTCGGTATATAATGTTCGGCTTATTTCATATAATATCAAAGGTTGCGACGATACGCTCATCATGCCCGTTCATGTTAGGCCGAAACCTTTGGCTAATTTTAGTTTAAGTAGAACCGATAGCTGCGGTCCCTTTCGGGTGCGATTCACGAACCTTTCCTCTCCTGGCGACACGGAGAGTATTTACACCATGCACTTCCAATGGAATTTTGGCAATGGAATCGTATCCAATGCGCGAGATACCACCGTTCAGTTTTTAGCTTCACTCACCAAGGACACCACGTACAGAGTGAAACTGTATGCTTATACCAAGCATAATTGTGTGGATACGATAAGCAAGACCTTGGTGGTACACCCGAATTGTAAAGCTAATTTCAGTATGTCGCTTGCCGATAGCTGCGGTCCATTACGTGTGCAGTTTACCAACTCTTCAACCCCTGGAAATAGCCTTGGGATTAGTGTGATGACCTTCCGCTGGAATTTTGGCAATGGCATCACCGCTACGGCAAAAGACACGGCCGTGGTTTTCAATGCTTCTCCACTGCGTGATACCGTTTATAATATTCGATTGATTTCTTTTAGTAATTATGGATGCCCTGATACCATGTTCAAGCAGGTTACGGTGTATGCCATGCCGAAAGCACAATTTACAAAGCCAGATACGGCCCGATGCGGGCCGGCAACCGTTGCTTTCACCAATACCTCCTTCCCTCGCGATACCGGATCGATTAATGGTATGACGTTCTTTTGGAATTTTGGAAACGGACTTACCAGTACGTTGCGTCATCCAACAACAACATATACTGCTGCCAAACGGAATGATACCGTATATACCATTATGCTCATTGCCTATAGCTCACACGGGTGTCCGGATACGATACGCAGCCGATATAGGGTATATCCAAATCCAATCGATTCATTTAGTTCCACAACATCGGGTTGTAGTCCGTTTCAGGTAACGTTTAATAATCTAACCTATAATGGAAGCAAATATTATTGGTTTTTTGGGGATGGTGCAACCGATACGGTGATAAGTCCGGTTCATATCTTCACCGGCCGATATTTGTTGGACACAACCTATACGGTAAAAATGGTTTCCAGAAGTATCTATGGTTGCTATGGTGATACCACCATAAAACAAATAACGGTGAGGGCTAGACCCATAGCCGATTTTACGGCGAATAACTTAACCGGATGCACGCCTGCATCAATACAACTTTTAAATAACACCCAGGGGGCTGTAAGTTCGGCATGGAGCTTTGGCGATGGGGCAACATCCACAGCAATTAATCCGATACATTCCTTTGTAAATAACACGCTGAACGACACCATTTTTAATGTTCGGTTAATTGTAACTTCGGCTCTAAGTTGCAAGGACACCATTATCAAGCCAATAACCATTTATCCGAAACCGGTAGCTAATTTTAGTTTAAGTCGTTTGGATAGTTGTGGCCCATTTACCGTTTCGTTTACCAACACCTCTATCAATGGGAATGGATTACCCTTAAGTGCCATGACTTTTAAATGGGATTTTGGAAATGGGATAGTCTCCACTCTTACGAATAATGTAGTTACTTTTATTGCAGGTAATACGAATGATACCTTTTACAACGTGAAACTTATTGTCTATAGCAACCATAATTGCACCGATACCATCATAAAAACGGTAACTGTGCATCCCAAAGCGAAAGCCAATTTCACCGTAAGTCGTGCGGACAGCTGTGGGCCGTTTAAAGTTTTCTTTACTAACACGTCCATCAATGGAAACGGGCAACCCATCAGCGTGATGTCGTTTAAATGGAATTTTGGAAATGGTGTTACTTCTTTTAATAAGGATACCGCGGTCGTATTTGCGGCATCGATTACCAAGGATACCACCTACCAGGTAAGGTTAATAGCAACTACCAATTACGGGTGTGCCGATACGATAACCAAGCAAATTAGGGTATATCCTAAACCTAAATCGCGTTTTATAATGAGCGATACCACCACCTGCAGTTCGGCGGTAATTACGTTCACCAATACCTCTTATCCTAATGATACCGGTAGTATTAACAATATGACATTTTATTGGGATTTCGGCAATGGTAGAACGTCTCTCAACAGAAATGAAACGATAGCGTTTGTGAGTTCGCGATTACAAGACACGAGTTACCGCATTAAGCTCGTTGCAACTAGTGAGCATGGATGTATCGATACTTCGATACAGCAATTGCTGGTGCATCCTAAACCCATTGATTCGTTTTCTGTTATCCCGTCCAACGGGTGTTATAATTTTCCTGTTCAGTTTGTAAATAATAGTATCAACGGTAAAAAGTATTATTGGGATTTTGGTGATGGCACCACCGATACGACAAAGAATGCAACACATTATTATCTCAACACCACGTATGCACCGGTTTACTATTATCCTAAGATGGTATCTATTTCGGCAAACGGTTGCGTGGGTGATACGGTGACCAAAATTATTGAAGTGAAGCCTAAGCCACTGGCCGACTTCGCTATGGCACCCGACTCGGGGTGCAGCCCACTGCGAGTGCAACTTTTAAACATGAGCATCGCGGCCACTTCTTTCCTTTGGAATTTTGGTGATGGTACGTTCTCTACGCAAATAAATCCGGTGCATTATTTTTTCACCGACACTACCTATACGATAACGCTGGTCAGTACAAGCCAGTGGGGTTGTACTGACACGATGAGAAGAACGATACGAGTGAAGTCATACCCGAATGGGATTGTTAATGTAAGCAACGCCTCAGGATGCACTCCATTAAATGTTCAATTTAGCAATATGACCACCGGCGCCGTACGATACGAATGGTATTTTGGCGATGGCTATACTGATACCACGAAAAGCGTAACCCATACTTACACCAATAACCTAAATGTTACTGTGGTATATTCGATGATGATGCTTGCCTATAATGCCTTTGGCTGTGCCGACACCACGCGATATCCAATAACCGTTTATGCGAAGCCGAAAGCCAATTTCAATTTTTCACAGCCGGTGCTCTGCGGTAATTCGCGATTTAAATTCACCGATTTTTCAATCAACGGGTTTACGTATTTATGGAAGTTTAGCGATGGAACCACCGACACCGCAAGAAATCCGATTCACGATTTTGTTCCGGCTCGATTTACCGATTCAATATATACGGCCACGCTCATTGTTACCTCATTTTATGGCTGTAAGGATACGATTTCCAAAGTGGTAATCGTGCCCGTTTTAGTTCATGCAAAACTCAAAGCCGCTCCACTCTCAGGTTGTGTGCCGTTAACGGTTAATTTCACCGATTCATCAGAGAATGCTTCCAGCCTCATCTGGTATTTCGGCGACGGTTTTGCAAGCTCTATTAAAAACCCGACGCATACCTATACTGCTGCGGGGAAATTTACGGTCATGCTAGTGGCCATTGGCTTCAATGGCTGCATCGATACCATTAAAAAGGTGAATCTTATTAATGCAATTGAAGTGCCCCAAGCCAGTTTTACGGCAAGTCCAATACAGCAGGCACTACCTGCTTCAAAAGTTAATTTTACCAATACCAGTACCTTTACGGTAGCGGTAACCTATCTCTGGAATTTCGGTGATGGTGCCACCTCCACCAACAAAGATGATTCGCATTCATACCTTGACACGGGAACGTATAAGGTACTTCTTATCGTCACGAATGGTTTCTGCTCTGATTCGGCTTTTCAATGGGTGCGTATTACGCCCTACCTGCCCGTATCGAAGTTTACCGTTGATGTTAACTCGGGATGCGTGCCACTTGTCGTAACCTTTACCAATACAAGCACCAATGCTCTTAGTTATTTCTGGGAATTTGGCGATGGTAATTCGTCGCTCCAAACCAATCCTATTCATGCCTATCAGAATGCTGGTAGATACACGGTACGGCTTAAAGCTTACGGCATCAGTGGTATCGATGATACGGTGATGACGGATTTCATTGAAGTATATGAAAATCCTATCGCAAGTTTCGCGGGAGGGCCGCTGGTAAGCTATCTCCCCAAAGGAGATGTTGCATTTAAGAATTATTCAATCCATGCGGTTACCTATCGTTGGATTATTACCAATAAACTTGCCGGAATTACAATAACGGATACGGCAAAGAACCCTATTATTAACTTTACACGCGCAGGGCTTTATACCGTGAAGCTCATCGCATTTACCGACAAAGGCTGTTCCGACTCGGCCCAATACATCGATTATATCAACGTAATTGCGGGAGGACAATTGCATGTTCCAAATGCCTTTACACCCGATAATAATAAAGTAAATGACGTGTTTAAACCGGAGGGTTACGGCATTACCGCCAAAGGCTATAAATTTAGTATTTACGACCGGTGGGGTGAATTGGTATTTTTAACCACCGATCCTGAAGTAGGGTGGGATGGAACGTATAACGCCAAAGCGTGCCAGATGGATACCTATGTTTGGGTATTGGAAGGCAAATTTGCAAGTGAACAATCTTTTCATGCCAAGGGAACGGTGATGTTGCTGCGTTAGGAGGGGTAGGGCGCTACATGGATTTTGCTTACGCACACCACTTCGTTCACAGGCAGTAGGATAATTCACCCTCATCAATCAGTATATATTAAGAATCCGGGTCTAGATTAATGCTAGCTAAAAGAAAACCGCAAGAAATAAAAACTTCCTTCTATATTCGTAACGAGGTGTTGCTAGGAGGAAACCCATAGTTAAAAACCGTCCTCTATAAGTAAGTTAACGCCAATGGGAACAACCATTTTCCGTGATTCGAAAATTTTCTTTATTTTTACATCATGAGTACTATTTTAATCCACGCAGACAAACATAGCAATAAGCTTTTATCTGAACTAGCAAAAAAGTTAGGTGGAAATGTTGTTGATATGAAAGATGATCAATATGAAGATTTAATGCTAGGAACCTTGATGGATAAGGCAAAAACCGGCAAAACAGTTTCAAAGTCTACAATTTTGAAGAAATTGAAATCAAAATGATTGTTGAGTTTGACAAGTCATTTGAAAAATCCTTAGAGAAACTAAGCGATAAATCACTTTTCCCAAAAATAGAAAAAATTATTTCAACGCTTGAAACAATAGATTCACTAAACGAACTTGCGAACATAAAAAAGCTTACTGGTTTTAAAGTTTATTACAGATATCGACTTGGTGATTATAGAATTGGAATCGAGCGAATATCTGAAAGCACAATTCGATTAATTGTGATTGCTCATAGAAAAGACATTTACAACCAATTCCCATAACCCCACTGGCGTTAACATATAAGGATTAAACGCAGCTCCGTCTCGGAGGTGCGATTTAATCCTGTGTTGAAAGAACCTTTGGAAGCCTTTGACTCACAGCATTTTACTATCTATGGGGTTTTAATAATCTGGTCATCTTTTTTTCTTTTTTTGATGACATG